>CAJOQO010000109.1 GCA_905236545.1 uncultured Lachnospiraceae bacterium | reverse complement strand
CGGCCACAGGGGTTCCTGAGCGGCAGACTTTCGGGGGTCGGAGCGAAGGAACCCCTGTGGCTGCCGACTGGTGATCAGGGGCGGCTTCAATCAGAAGCCCGGTGGCTATCGTAAAGTGGTCAGGGTGTGATCTGTAACTGTGTAAGCGTTACAGGTCGCACCCTGGAAACCATGCGAAAGCCACAGGGCTCCTGAGCGGCAGACTTTCGGGGGTCGGAGCGAAGGAGCCCTGTAGCTGCAGCATGGTGACAGGGTGCAGAAGATCAACAGGCAGAGAATCAACGGCCAGAGGATCAGGAGGATCAGGATGCAACCTGTAACTGCGAAAGAAAACCTCCACCAAAGACAGACGTAATGTATAATAACAGATGAAAACCTGACAAACACATATCAACAGCAAAACAAAATGAATCAGCGTCACCCCGAAAAACCATACAGAAAGGAGCGCACCCATGATCAGGATCGCATTTTATGACACAAAAGAATACGACAGGCAGTCCTTCGGGCAGTACGGAGCACTACATGACATTCAATTTCGTTTTCTGGAAACCAGGCTGAACGAGGATACCGTAGAACTGGCCAAAGGGTGTGACGCAGTATGCGTCTTCGTGAATGACACGGTGAACGCCATGGTCATAGACCGGCTTTACGCGTTTGGGATCCGGCTGATCGCGCTGCGGTGCGCAGGATACAACAACGTAGATGTGAAAGCAGCATTCGGAAAGATCCATGTCGTGCGTGTCCCGGCCTACTCCCCCTACGCCATCGCTGAACATGCGATCGCACTCCTTCTCACATCTGTCCGGCGCATCCACAAAGCATACAACAGAACAAGGGACTTCAACTTCTCCCTGAACGGACTGACCGGCTTTGACTTTCACGGAAAAACCGTCGGCGTGATCGGTACCGGAAAGATCGGAAGGATCTTCATCGATATCTGCAGGGGATTTGGAATGAACGTGATTGCCTATGACAGATTTCCCGCGAAGGACGCCGGCATAGACTATGTGACTCTGGAACAGCTTTTTGAACAGAGTGACATCATCTCGCTCCATTGTCCTCTTACCGACGAAACCAGGCACATGATCCGCGCCGACTCCATCGAAAAGATGAAGAAAGGCGTCGTCATCGTCAACACCTCAAGGGGAGGCCTGATCGATGCGGAAGCACTTCTGGATGGCATCAAGGCCCGGAAGATCGGTGCAGCCTGCCTGGATGTCTACGAGGAAGAAGCAGATATTTTCTTCGAGGACCGGTCCGGTCATATCCCCGACGACGACCTTCTGACCCGCCTGATCTCCATGCCCAATGTCATCGTAACCTCTCACCAGGCGTTTCTGACGAATGAGGCTCTGGATAATATCGCCCGCACAACCGTGGAAAATATCCTGTCCTTCTATGAAAAGGACGGCCTGTGCGACAATGAGCTCTGCTACCATTGCGGCCATATCGAGGAATGCAGAAAAGAACGGAAGGAACGCTGCTTCTGAGCTTCGGACATCATGGGAGCACCGTTGCAGGACAGGGATCCGACGCGGGCGGGCACTGGCTGAAAACAAGATAGTCAACGGCAAACCTGCAATTGCCGTTGACTATAGCCAGTGTAGGATGCGCTCCTCCCGCGGCTGAAATCACCAAAGGAGCGCCGTGAGCTTCTGACGTTTCAGATGATGCAGTGCCTCGGACATCCTTCCCTGCAGGCTCCGCAGTCCGTACATTTCTCATAATCAATCACCGGGAATCCGCCGGACAGATCGATTGCCTGCGCCGGACAGTTCTTCGCGCATTTCCCGCAGGCGATACAGCCGATCCGGCAGTTTTCCATAACACTCTTCCCTTTGAGCGGATTCATGCATCCGATATGTGCAGCCCGGTAATAAGGAATCTCCACAATCAGGCCCTTCGGGCAGGCATTCATGCATTTGCGGCAGTCAAGGCACTTTTCTTCATCCACGACAGCCACGCCGCGCACAATGGAGAGCGCGCCATAATCGCAGACTTTGGCGCAGTCACCGCATCCGATGCATCCAAAGGAACATGACTTCGGGCCGCCCTGCGGCGCAAGCGCTACGGAGGCACAGCTCTTCGGGCCTGTGTACTCATACCGGTCAAAGGTGCTGTTGCAGTCGCCGGAGCAGCGGACAAACGCCACCTTGTGCACCGCTCTTTCATTCTCCCCGCCGATGATCCACCGGATCTGGTTCGCAACCGGATCTCTTCCCACCACGCAGGCATTGGCCGGAGCCTCTCCCCTTACCAGGGCCGCGGCAAGGGCGTCACAGCCTGAATAGCCGCAGGCACCGCAGTTTGCGCCGGGAAGAATCTCCCGGATCTCCTTCTCCTTCACATTTACCTTCACGGCAAAAACCTTGCTCGCGAATCCAAGGAATACGCCGACGAAAAGACCGACTCCGCCGATCATGATCGCCGCGAACAGCATATCTGTCATGCTTCTCATCCTTTCTTTCAATCAATTCCGCCCTGCCGGGATCCGGCCCGGACATGCGGCAGCATCTGTCTGGTCACGCTGTCATTTGATCCCCGCGAATCCGAAAAACGCAATGCTCATCAGGGCAGCCGTCACCATAACAATCGGGAATCCCCGGAAAGGACGGGGAATGTCATTGTCCGTCATCTTCTCTCTCAGGTATGCCATGATAACGATCGCGATCCAGTAGCCGATCGCGGTGGCCAGTCCATAGATGGTACCGACGACGATATTGTAGTCCTTCTGCACATTCAGAAGCGCCACGCCCAGCACCGCGCAGTTGGTGGTGATCAGCGGCAGGTAGATCCCCAGCGCCTCATAGAGAGAGTGCATGTACTTCTTCAGGAACATCTCGACAAACTGAACCAGCGCCGCGACGATCAGGATGAATACGATCGTCTTCAGATACTCCAGATGGAACGGCACCAGGACAAGATGATACAGAATGCCGCACACGAAGCTGGCCAGCGTCAGCACGAAGGTCAGCGCTCCGCCCATTCCGCTCGCGGTCTCCGTCTTCTGAGAGACCCCCAGGAACGAACAGATTCCGAGGAACTGGCTCAGAACGACATTATTCGCGAGAATCGTCGTTACGACCAGCATAAGTATCGCTGAAAATGACATCATCCTCTCCCTTCCCGGCTGCCGGACGTTTCCGCAGCCGGCTTGCCGCTGCATCCATTGACTCTCGGACAGCTCGCACAGTCGCCACAGACGAATCTTCCGGTCGGATCCCAGTCATCTCCCCTTCTCGGGGCTCCGATATGCAGGCGGTTCATGATGGCGACAAACACCGCCAGAACCAGAAACGCACCGGGTGCAAGCACAAAGATGTTAATCGGCTCGTAAGAATCCGGCATGACCCGGACTCCTGCCAGCGATCCGCTTCCAAGAAGCTCCCTGACAGCGGCGACCACGATCAGGGCGATCGTGAATCCGATTCCCATGCCGACGCCGTCCGCCACAGCAGACAGGGGGCCGTGCTTTCCGGCATACGCCTCCGCTCTGCCCATGATGATACAGTTCACAACGATCAGGGGGATATAAACGCCCAGCGATTCGTACATCGCCGGCGTGAACCCTTCCATCAGGAAGTCCACGATCGTCACGAAGGAAGCGATGATCACGATATAAGACGGCATTCTCATCCTGTCGGGGATGATCCCGCGAAGGAGAGAGATAAACAGATTCGACATGATCAGAATCACCGTCGTGGAAAGGCCCATTCCGATCGCATTGGTCACGGAAGTCGTAGTCGCCAGCGTCGGGCACATGCCGAGCGCCAGCATGAAGACGGGATTCTCGAAATAGATCCCGTTCGCGACACGCTCCGGGGCCGTATCCTTTTTCAGGTGAATATAACGGCTCAGCTGGAATCTCTTTCCGGACAGTTCCGGATCAACCATGATTCCGGGATTCTTCGCACTCATTTTGAAGCCTCCTGTTCTTTCTCAGACACCGTGCTTTCCGTTTCGGAAGCATCCTTTGGAGAAGCATCCTCTTTGGAAGTATCCTCTCCTGCGCTGGGGGACGCCGGATCCGCGTCCATCAGTACCTGGGCCGCGAGAAGGGCAGCGTTGACGTCATCCGTCACTGCGGAAGTGGTAATCGTGCAGCCGCTGATCGCATCGATCTCATTGTTCCCGGCCGCTCCGCTCTTCGAATAGGCAACCAGCTGGCCCCGGTCAAGCTTCTTCCCGGAAAACTGATCCTGGAATTCCTCCTCTTTGGCACGCATGCCCATGCCTGCCGTTTCCGTCAGCGACAGGAAAGAGATGCCTTCGATCGTAATCGTCCCGTCCTCGGCATGTGTAACGCCGCACATCAGCTCCACATCCCCGCCATATCCGTCCGGATCCGTCACGGTGACGACATATCCGAGGAGATTCCCGCTTTTATCCTGCGCTTTGTCGATCTGCGTAACCCTGGTGGAGGCGATCTCCTCCTTTTCGAGCGCCTCATGCACGGTATCCGGAACCGGAGTCCCGGAATCCTGTTCCGCGTACAGTGTCTCAAAGCTGTCCGCCACGCTCATGACCGTTTTCTGCGCCTTCTTCCTTGCCTGCTCCTTGGCGGACGCGATCGGTCCCTTCGTCACACCGTAGGCTACGCCCAGAAGCGCCCCGGCCACCAGCGTTATCATCACAAGTATGGAAATATCCCTGCCGATACTGTCCTTCTTTTTCTTTTCCTTCTCCTCAGTCCCGGCCCCCCGGTATTCCTGACCGGTATAGATCTCATCCGCAGGCCTCGGGCGATTCGGGGAATCGAGTTCCTCTCCGAATGACGAAGAATTCCCCTGATCCTCCGGCTTCTTCCATTCCCTGTTCTCTTTCTCACTCATGCGTCCTTCTCCTCTTTTCCGGCAGCCTTCAGACGCCTGGCCTGTGCCCTGTTCTGTTTCATAAGGCGCCTGTTCTCCCTGCTCTGGCGCACCATGCCCGCAGCCACCGGTCTGGTGTAATGCTCAATGACCGGAACCAGCAGATTCATAAAGATGATAGAATAGGATACGCCCTCGGCGCCGGAGCCAATGAGCCGGAATACCCATGTCAGAAAGCCCAGCGCGCATCCGAAAACGATCTGTCCCACCGGGGTGATGGGACTGGTCACATAATCGGTAGCCATAAACCAGGCGCCAAGCATAAGGCCGCCTGCGCAAAGCTGCTCCAGCGTATAAAGAACCGGGGCATCGTATCCGCGCGCGATCGCGGTGATCAATGTCAGAAGCGCGAAGCAGCCAAGGTAGGTTCCCGGTATACGGATCCGGATGATCTTCATCGCAAGCAGAAAGATTCCGCCTGCCAGAATGGCAATCGCGCTTACCTCTCCGATGCATCCCTGTATATTTCCCACCAGCAGCGCGCTCAGATCGAAGGTTGCTCCCGTCTTCAGATAGGCAAGGGGTGTGGCACCGGACAGCGCGTCCGTTGTTGCCGGCACCTTTGTCACGATCTTCATGAGACCGTGCCCGGAGGAAAACGTTGTCATCTTTCCCGCAAATGAGATCAGCAGGAAGCATCTCGCGCCAAGCGCGGGGTTCATAAAGTTCTGTCCCAGACCGCCATAGAGCTGCTTGATGACAATGATCGCGAATACCGATCCCAGGCACGGGATCCAGGCGTCAATCTGGGGCGGCATATTCATCCCGATCAGAAGGCCGGTCACGGCAGCCGACCCGTCCCGGATTGTAATCTTTTTATGCAGGAGCTTCTCATAGAGATACTCGGAAAGCACTGCCGATGCCGTCGAGACAGCCAGGATCAGAAGCGCATGCAGGCCAAAGGCCAGCACCCCCATCACGCATGCCGGCGCAAGCGCAGCAAGCACCAGATACATGATCTTGTTCGTGGTTACCATCCCCCTGGTGTGCGGGGAAGCGGAAACCTGCAGTTTCGAATTCATAGATACTCCTTACTTTCTTGCTTTTCTCCGGGCCGCGAGAACCGTCTGCCGGCCAAGGTTAACCAGTGCGGCCAGCGGTCTTCCGGCGGGACAGCTGAAGGAGCAGGAACCACAGTTCACACACTCCAGTCCATAGTTTTCCTCAAACTTCTCCATCTCATGCTTCCTGGCCATATCCGCCAGATGGCTCGGCACCAGATGCGCGGGGCACGCATCAACGCATCTGCCGCAGTTAAGGCACGGTGTTTCCTCCAGTCTTGAGACCAGATCAAACCGGAACGCGGTCAGCGCGCTGGAGGTTTTTGTCACAACACCTGAGAAATCACTCTGCGCGAATCCCATCATGGGCCCGCCCGCGATCAGCTTTTCCGGTGTCTGCAGGAATCCGCCGGCCTTTTCCGCGATCTCGCCAAAGGTGACGCCGGTCGGAACCAGAAAATTCTCCGGGTTCACCACGGCATCTCCGGAGATGGTAAGAATCCTGCGGTAGAGAGGCTGGCCAAGGAAAACCGCTTCAAAGATCGCGAAGATCGTACTGACGTTGAGTACGATGCATCCCGCGTCAGCCGGCAGCATCTTTGAATTCACATCCGCGCGGGTAATCGCCTTGATCAGGCTTCGCTCGGCGCCTTCCGGATACTTGGTCCTGCAGGGAGCGACGTAGATACTCTCCTCCTGGGTCAGCGCATCGGTGAGGATACGGATCGCGTTCGGCTTGTTGTCCTCGATGCAGAACACGCCCCTCGCGCTGCCGAAGAGCTTCAGCACAGCCTTCAGCCCCGCGATCAGTTCGCCCGGACGGTCGCACATCAGCCTGTAGTCACAGGTGACATAGGGCTCGCATTCGGATCCGTTCACCAGGATATAATCGATCTTCTCCGGATCGGAAGGCGACAGCTTGACATGGGTCGGAAAACCCGCGCCGCCCATGCCGACGATTCCGGCGCTTTTGATCCGCTCCAGAACCTCCCCGGAAGCGATGCCCTCAAGGCGCTCATCAGGACGGATCAGTTCCAGAGCTTCCTTTGCGCTCCGGGTCACCAGGTTGTATTCCGTCTTGCCGCCTATGCTGCTCTGCCGCAGCGTGCAGTATGTATCCATCCCCGGGAGCGGACTCGTCGGAGCGGTCTCATAAGTGAAATCATTGGTCACGATGATGGCATCTGTCAGGCCGCCCGGAGCGCTTCTCCTCTTCTCGATTCCCTTAACCGTTCCGGAAACAGAGGAAAAGACCGGCGCGGAAACAAAGCCGCCTGCCTCCGCGATCATCTGTCCGACCAGCACGCGGTCTCCCTTTTTGACAATGCTCTTTGCGGGAGCTCCGATATGCTGGGAAAGCAAAAAGGCAAGTTCAGCGCCCGCTTCCAGGACTCTGACCGGTTTCTCTGCTGTCAGTTCCTTTCCGTCATATGGGTGAACTCCGCCCCTGAATGTAAATTTTCTCACTTTTTTTATTCCTCCAATACGAGCACATCTTAGCACAGAAAAGAAGGATCGGAACAGGAAATCTTCATTTTTGGAATTCTGCATAAAAAATGACCGCCGGAGATAACCCTGACGGTCATTGTGAACGTTGTTCACATATAATTGTTCAGCGCCCCCTGGAATTGCTCATGATCCAGTCAGATAAGCTTGCTTATCTGACGGATCTGAGCGGTTCCATTCCCATTTTGTGTTTCGTGCCATCCTCTCACAGATACGGGGCACATTCAGAACAGTCCCTGTTCCATCATCGCGTCCGCGACACGCTCAAAGCCCGCGATATTCGCCCCTGCCACCAGGTTGTAGCCAAGTCCGTTGCGTCCTGCGGCTGCCACCGAATTCCCGTAGATCTGATCCATGATGCGCCTCAGCTGCCGGTCCACTTCCTCCTTCGTCCAGAACAGGCGCTCCGAGTTCTGGCTCATCTCCAGCCCGCTGACCGCAACCCCGCCGGCGTTGACCGCCTTGGACGGAGCAACGACCATACCGGGCTGTTCCATCAGATAGCGAAGCGCGTCATTGGTCGTCGGCATGTTCGCCACTTCAATATAATACCGCACCTTGTTCTGCACGATTTTTTCCGCACTCTCCATATGGACATCGTTCTGCATCGCGGACGGCATGATAATATCCGCCCTGACGCCCCAGGGCTTTTCGCCCGGATGGAATTCCACATCAAACTTCTTCGCATAGTCTTCCACCCTGTTCCGGCCGGAAGAACGCATCTCCACCAGATAATCGATCTTTTCCTTTCCGAGGACGCCGTCCGGATCGTAGACGTACCCGTCCGGGCCGGACAGGGTGATCACCTTTGCCCCCAGCTCTTCCGCCTTCCGGCAGATTCCCCAGGTAACGTTCCCGAAGCCGGCACAGGCAATGGTCTTCCCCTTCAGCGTCTCCCCGTCATGCTTCAGGACATTTTCCAGATAATAGACCGAACCGAATCCCGTTGCCTCGGGGCGGATCAGGCTGCCGCCGTAGGAGAAGCCTTTCCCGGTAAATGTCCCGTTCTCGAAGTTTCCCCTGAGCCTGCGGTATTCGCCGAACATATACCCGATCTCCCTGCCGCCGACGCCCATGTCTCCCGCCGGTACATCCGTATCGGGGCCGATATAGCGGTACAGGGCCTGGATGAAGCTCTGGCAGAAGCGCATGATCTCATCGTCCGACTTCCCGGCCGGATCAAAATCGGAACCTCCTTTTCCCCCGCCCATGGACAGACCGGTCAGACTGTTTTTAAAGGTCTGCTCAAAGGCCAGAAACTTCATGATGCTGGGCGTGACATCCTTCTGAAAACGGATCCCTCCCTTGTAAGGGCCGATCGCTCCGTTGAACTGGCATCGATAGCCGTTCTGCGTGTGGGCAAACCCCTTATCATCCTGCCAGACAACCCGGAAAGAGAACATCCGCTCCGGCTCCACCATACGGCCGAGAAGATCCGCTCTCTCATATTCCGGATGGCGCTGTACCACCGGATCCAGCGATGACAGCACTTCCTCCACCGTCTGGCAGAACTCCGGCTGATAGGGATACTTCTCCTTCACGCTCCTGATGACCTGCTCAATATAATGATTCATCGCATCTCCTCCATGTCTGTAGAAAAGAATCCGTATATGTTGTACAATCAAGTCGTGGATCAATCCCCTTTAATTGCCAGTATAGCACAGGTTCAAACAAATTCAATGACGCACATACAGATTTGGTGTACTCATGACAAAAGATTCTGATTATAATCTCACAGAGCTTCTCTCCGCCTCCCCGCAGGGCGCGAGCATCGTTTTTCTGCTCAGTGATCTGTCTGACTTTCCTCAGATCATGCGGTCCTTTGCGCGTCCTGTCCGGGAAGCGGGAAGAAAGATCATTCACATCCGGTTTGTACCGGATACGGACGATGCCGGAAAGGCCGGCTTTGAGGACGCAAAACGAAGCCAGGAGGACATGGCGGCGGAGGAGATCCCCGTCCGCCTGAATCACCGCTTCCGCCATTTCACGGTGGCGGTACATGAGGAGATCCGCCGGCAGGAAAAGGGGACGCTCTTTGTCTTTGACTGCCTTTCCGCCCTCCAGACTGCCTGGGCAACCGATCTGATGATGGTCAATTTCTTCGCGGTCACAACGCCGCTTCTGAAAGAGCGCGGAGACACTGCACTCTTTCCGCTGATGTCGCAGATGCATTCCGATGAGGCCGCCGCAAAGATCACACAGATTGCGGACTGCTTCCTGGAGGTATTCTCTGATTTCAAGAGCATCTATCTGCGCGGTCTGAAGATCCTGAACAGGGACAGGCAGGATCTCGAAAAGCCCTGCCTGCTGGATCCCGACTCGGGCAGTCTTACGCTCATCACGGACGGTGTGAAACTGAGCCGGTTCCACCGGGCGCGGGATATGTCCGGGCGGATCCACGCGGATCTCAGCATGGACAGCTGGGACCGCTTCTTCCTGAATGCTCAGCGCAAATACGAATACGGGGAGGATATCACCGAAGAATGCGCCAGGATGTGTCAGATCATGATGAGCCGCGACCTTCGCATGCGTACGCTGATCCGGGAAAATTTCCGTCCGGGAGATTATTTCTTTGTCAAGGAGCATATGGTCGGAAGCGGCCAGATCGGCGGCAAGTCCTGCGGTATGCTGACCGCGCGGAAGATCATAGAGAATCACCGTCCTGAACTGTATGATTATATGGAAGCGCATGATTCCTTCTATATCGGCTCCGATGTATATTCCAGCTTTATCGTGGAAAACGGTCTTTGGGAACTCTCGGTCCGCCAGTATACGGAGGAAGGATATTTCGCGCTGTCCGGTGAGATGCGTGCCTCGATCCTCTCAGGCTCCTTCTGGCCGCAGATCGAGCAGCAGTTTCTCCATCTCCTGGATTACTACGGACAGGAGCCGGTGATCGTACGCTCCAGCAGCATTCTCGAGGACGGCTTCGACAATGCATTTGCCGGAAAATATGATTCCGTCTTCGTCCCGAATATCGGAAGCCGCAAGGAGCGGCTTGCCGCTTTCGAGGACGCGGTGCGTACGGTATACGCGAGCACCATGTCCCTCTCCGCCCTCGATTACCGCCGCCGCCGCGGCCTTTCCGCGCGCAATGAAGAAATGGCGGTTCTTGTCATGCGGGTGTCGGGATCCCATTACGGAAACTATTTCATGCCCTGCGCGGCGGGGGTCGGATACTCCTGCAGCCCATACCGTTTCCTTCCCACGCTCAGCCCCGGGGCGGGCATGCTCCGTCTGGTCATGGGACTGGGCACCAGCGCGGTAGACCGCACAGAAGGCGCCTATCCCCGCCTGGTAAGCCTGGACCAGCCGGAGGCTTCCCCCTACCATACTTCCGCCGAGAAGCATCGTTACAGTCAGAGAAAGATCTCCCTGATCGATGAATCGACCGCCTCATTCGCCTATGTTTCCCTGGAGGAAATCTATGACAGCCTTCCGGTCTGGCTGAGGCGTATCCTCCTGGAGCATGACACACAGGCGGAGCGCATCTTCCGTGAACGGGGAGACCGGCGCCGGATCGAATTCGTATCCTGCCGCGGGATCACGCAGAATAAGGCTCTGATGGAGCTGATGCAGGGGATGCTGCACCAGCTGCAGGATACCTATGGGCAGAGTGTGGATATCGAGTTTACGATCAATCTGAGCGAAGATGGAGACTTCGTGGTGAACCTGCTGCAATGCAGGCCGCTGATGGTGATGCACGCATCTCCCGGAACGGACATCGGGGAATCCTCCGGTCCCGGGCCGCACGCCGGCTCGTCTTCCGATTCCGGAATGTACACCGGGGAATCCTCCGGTCCCGGCAAACCCGGAGCCTTTGCCGCGGAGAAAAACACGGGCGCGGCGGACAGCGGAGCTGCTGCTCCCGGGAAAGAGAACACCGTCACCCTCCTGGAAACCCTGCACTCCTCCATGGGCATGCCGCGCCGGGAGCAGGTAGACGGAATCGTATTCATAGACCCCGTCGCGTATTATGAACTGCCCTATGCCAAAAAGCCGCAGATCGCCCGCAGCCTCGGCGTGCTGAACTGGCATTTCCGTGAAGCGGACCGCACGCTGATCCTCCTCACGCCCGGGCGCATCGGAACCTCCTCGCCGGAGCTGGGCGTCCCGACCGCATTTTCCGATATCAGCTCCTTCCGGGCCATCTGTGAGATCGCGGAGTCCCGGGCCGGCTACCAGCCGGAGCTCTCCTACGGAAGCCACATCTTTCAGGATCTCGTGGAAGCGGATATCCTGTACGATGCGGTATTTGAAGACGGACGGAGGGTTCATTTCCACCCGGAATTCCTGAAGGCACTGCCCAACGACATCCGGAAGATCGTTCCCGACGCAGACAGTTCTGTCCTCGGATACTACGATATGACAAGCCTCTCCTGTGTGCTGGTTCACGACATGAAAGAAGAGCGGCTGCAGCTGACGATGCGCTCCGTCACATGCACACCGGATCCTCAGGATCTGGTTCCGAATAGCTTTTCAAGCATGAGGTAAGACATGAATTCTTTAGATCGAAATGAACAGATCCGCGCGTTCGCCGATTCATATGACATCGGACAGGAAGGCGCTGTGCTGAAGACCGTTCCGGCAGAGCTTGCGGAGCATCTGAAGCTGCTTTGCAGGGACGCATGTCCGGACGATTTTGAAAACTGGAATGCCTATGTCTGTTCCTGGCTGCTGGAGGTCTTTTATCCCGGCAGAGGAAAGGCAGAGCTTCGCGAAGAACGGCGGGAAGCGGTACAGTTCTATCTCGGGGTTCTGAACGCAGTGTTCGAGCGTGAGACCCGGATCCTCGGCGTCAGCCGGACCCGCAGCCTGGTCTTTCTGGATCCGGAGCAGGCGCAGGGCTATGACAATACCGCTGTTTATCTCCGGCTCCTTCACTGTCTGAAGGAAGGCTGTCTCTACGCCTTTATGCGCCTGCACCGTGAGGTTACAGGCTATGAAACGCTCGGCCATATCTCCGGCGTCAGCTATATCTCCGCCTATATCGCAAAGCAGCTGCTCCACACAAAGGTTCACGTGGATCCCGCCCTTGTGTGCGGCGCCGCCATTCTCCACGACATCGGCAAATATGGCTGCCGTCCGGAGGAGGCGGAGCGTGTCGCTTATCTGCACTACTACTATACCTATGAATTCGCGAACCGCTGCAATCTGGGGCAGATCGGCTCCATCGCCTCCTCACATTCCGTGTGGGATCTGGAGCTGGAAAACCTCAGCGTCGAGAGCCTGATCCTGATCTATGCCGACTTTCGCGTCAAGAGCGTGCGGGAGAAGGACGGATCGGAACGGGTCTGTTTCTGGACCCTGAAGGAATCCTACGACATCATCCTGGGAAAACTGGACAACCTGGACGACGCCAAGCGCAGACGTTACGCAAAGGTCTACGCCAAGCTCAGGGATTTTGAAGACTATCTCCGGTCTGTCGGCGTATCAACGGATCTGGAGAGCGGATTTTGCAGGCCGCAGCCGGGCACCCCGTATTCCCTCATGAGCACGATGCAGCTTGTGCAGGCATTCAAGCATCTGGCCATCTCCCAGAACCTGAAAGTGATGTACACGACCGGCCATGATGTCTCCTTCATCAGCCTGCTTGAGGATATCCGCGCAGAGAGGGACTGGCGGCATGTCCGGGCCTTCCTGACGGTTCTGGAGGAATACTCCGGCTATCTGCCCCAGGAACAGAAGCTGGTGATCCTGGACTTTCTGTATGAGATGCTCTCGCATCAGGACGGCGATATCCGCAGGCACAGCTCCCGGATCGCGGCAGGAGTGATCGCAGGCTTTGATATCACATTCAAAAAGGAGCTTCCCGACAATGCGTCCGCTCCGCGGATCGGCCGCCGGATGATAGACGTCTGGAGTTCCTTCTTACACAGGATGCTGTTTCCCAGCCACATGATGACCGAGCAGCACCGGCGCTGGGTCGGATACTGCATGAAGACCGTCGTCCGCACGCTCCTGTCTCTCAGCACGGGGGCAAACCGGCGTGATATCCTGATCGTGATTATGGAGCATTACAAGTCTTCACGCTGGGAGCCGCTCACCAGGTTCCTGCTTCTTGACTGCCTGCCCGAGATCCCTTACGCGCTGTGCAGCGCGAACCAGAGAAAGCTTCTGCTTCGTTTCGCCAGACAGTTCCTGGAGGACGCGGATCCGGAGATCCGTGTCAGTTCGCTCCGCTTTCTGCTGTGCTGGCTCAGACAGGGATGTGAAAAGGACAGCGAGATGCAGACCGTTCTCGAATCGCTTCACACGGATGAGGAGGATCCGGTCAGCGTACAGTATCTGACCGCTCAGATCCGGTCAATCGCATTTGGAAAAGAGGTGGATCTTTCCTGCGATACCAAGCTTGTTTATATCGAAAATCAACGATCTGAGATCCCCTGGATCTGCAAGCTTGTAAACCTGGAGGTCCTTCAGAGAATGATGCTCAGTGAGCCGGATCTTCTGAAGGTCTATCAGTATGCTTCTCACCTCCTGAATCTGCTCCAGTTCACCCCGCGTGTCACGAACAAGCTCCAGGCAGGCGAGAACCTCGTTGAGATCATGCCCCGCCTGAGCCGGTCCCAGCGCTATGAGATCGTCCTCGAGCTGGTGCGCGCACTCTCCATGGGACAGTATTCGGTGGCAAAGTATATCCCCCAGTTCATGGGCAGAATCTACATCCTCATGGATGAGGACGAGAAAGACGCGCTCCTGGAGCAGTTCAGGGAGCTCTACGGCAGCTCCTCCCCCTCTGTCGCGATCCTGACGCTGGAGACAGTCAGCGCCATCCTGCAGCACCTCCCGGAAGAGGGGATCTCCGGCAGGCAGAAGCAGGCGCTGGAGGGAATCCTGTTCTCGGGCACGGTGCATTACAATGAAGAAGTCGCGCGGGAAGCTTTCTACTTCCTTGGAGAGGGGCTGTTCGGCAGTGCTCATCTGAGCCTGGAGCAGAAAAAGGAATACTTCACCGCGATGGCACGCAAAGTGCTCACGTTTATCCTGTGGGATCAGGAGAGTCTGCTGTGGTACTACAATGCGGCCTCGCTCAACCACATATACCGCTTTCTCTCCGACTATCTCCTCGACCACGAAAGCATCGCCTTCGGGAAACGCTCAAAGATCGCCTTTTTCCCGGGAACCTTTGATCCCTTCTCGCTGGGGCACAAGGCAATCGTCAAAGAGATCGCGTCCATGGGTTTCCATGTATTCCTGGCAGTGGACGAATTCTCCTGGTCGAAAAAGACCCAGCCCTACAGGATCCGGAGAAAGATCATGGTGATGTCCGTCGCGGATCTGAACAATGTGTTCCTGTTTCCGGTCGAAATCCCGGTCAACATCGCCTGCCCCGATGATCTTGCCCGCCTGCGCCGCTGCTTCCCCGATGAGGAGGTCTATATCGTCGCGGGCTCCGATGTGGTGGAACACGCCTCCGCATACCGCGCCGCTCCGTCCGCGGATTCGATCCACACATTTCCGCACATCATCTTCGCGAGAAACACGGAGGGAAGCGGCGGCTCCTGGATGCCGCCGGATGCTTCCTTCAGCCGGCTTCAGTCCGAGGTTCTCCGGCTGAAGCTTCCCGCCTACTTTGAAAACATGAGCTCCACAAGGATCCGCCGCAATGTCACGGACAACAAGGACATCGGCGACCTCGTGGAAAGTGTGGTGCAGAACTATATCTACGAATTCGGACTCTATACGATGGATCCGATCTACAAACGCGCCGCAAGAACGCGCATGCTGGATACCCATCTGGAGGTACATCCCCCGGAGGAGCTTTTCGGGGAGCTGGAGGCAGTCTTTGCCCGGTCCGGCCCGTTTTCCCGGACGGAGGAGGACAACACCCGGTGCGTCCTGCTCCGGGATGAAAGTGATGCAGACCATATCCGCGGCGCAGTCCTCTTCCACGAACTGGGTGTCAGCGAGCTTCTCAGAGAATGCGCGGAGGTCGATCTCGCATCGGATCTCAGAGACCGTATCCTTGGACGCTGTCTGGTCATCACCGGAATCCTCGGAACTCATGACCAGGTCCGGGACGAACGATTCACAGCGCTTGCAGAGATGCTCGAACTCAGTCAGGAGCACGGATACTCCTACGCGGTCTGCTTCCATGGAGAAGAATATGAGGAACTGCTGCTTTCCTTCGGCTTCCTGCCGTATGAACCGCTGCCGGGATGTTATCTGGTCGACATGCGCAGGCCTCTGCTGCTGTTTTTTGACACGCCCTCCTTCATCAAGGATCCTTTCCTGGAGGATAACAGGATCCGGAAGGTTCTGTGGGAATGCAACCAGAAGCTGCGCCGGGGAATCGCCGGCCTGTTCCCGGGACAGCTGGTCCTGTGCGTAGACTCTGAAGTCATGAATCACCGGCTGATCCGTCTGATCGTTGAAAGCAACCCGATCCCGGAGGTTCAGTTCACCTCCAAGACGCTCGGTGAAAAGATCTGTGTTCCGTACGGCAAGATCCTGAAGGGAGTGCTGGTTCCAGACTGCGTAACCAAGGATCTGAATACCGAGAAGCTTTATGATATCGACATGGAGCGATTTGAGATCCGTGAGTATCCGCAGTATGCTCCCCTGAATATCCAGCTCCGCACGATCCGTTCCTTCATGCGGCCTGTGATCCTGGTGGATGATCTCTACCACAAAGGATACCGCTTCGCGGCAGTCGAAAAAGTCCTGCGCAAAGAAGGCTGCGTTCTGGACAAGCTGATCGTCGGCGTGCGGTCCGGCCGCGGCGACGATCTCGCCCGCCTGTCGGAGGAACCGATCGAGTCCGTGTATTTCGTGCCGAATATGCGGTCATGGCTGATCGAATCGGATCTGTATCCCTTCATCGGCGGTGACGGGATCCGGGTGAAAGGCCAGACCGGTGCTTCGCCCTCCCTGCCATCCGTCAATTCGATCCTGCCCTACCAGTTCCCCTCCTTCATGAAAGGAGCCTCCATGGCAGCATTTTATGACATGTCGGGAATCTGCCTGGAGAACGCCAGGAATATCTTCCTGGCTCTGGAAAAACTGTATCAGAAGAAATATCACCGCAAGCTGACGATGGCACGGATCAAAGAAGTGCTGGCAGAGCCCCGGCATCCGGATACCTGTATCCTGGATCCCTCCGTGATCCAGGAATCCCCGTCACAGCTGCTGGAGCGGGAGATGCAGAAGCTCCGGCGTCTGAAGCACCTGCTGGACGGACAATTCCGGTTATGAACCATCGTCCCCGGTCCGCGCCGGGCCGGGCACAGGCCGCGTGAATCATTCCTGACAGGAAACACGGTTTTCAATTGCGTTTCCCGCAGCACCGGCCATTCCGCATAATCGTTACTATTCACGGCCCCTTCCCCACAGACCGTGAACCGTCTGCGCTGACGCGCATCCGTCGCTGCTTCGCAGCCTGTTGTTCCCGG
>CAJOQO010000108.1 GCA_905236545.1 uncultured Lachnospiraceae bacterium | reverse complement strand
TAAATAACAATAGTCAAGAGGATGTTGCTCTGTCATTACAGTCAGAATCAACAGCAGCTTTTTCCTGCTCTTCATGATGTAAAGTGAGCCAGATTGAGCCAGATTGTCATACAAAATATGTCTTGCAATAAAAAATCTTGCAGGAGTACATTTCTGCACTGCCTGCAAGGGCACAAACGTAGCGGAGAGGAGATTCGAACTCTTGACACCACGGGTATGAACCGTGTGCTCTAGCCAACTGAGCTACTCCGCCATATTCATTTACGGAATCAATGGGACCTACAGGGCTCGAACCTGTGACCCCCTGCTTGTAAGGCAGGTGCTCTCCCAGCTGAGCTAAGATCCCATGAAATACCGTGCAGCCTTTTGGCTTGCTTTGCTATCTTACAACAGCTGGTATTGTGTGTCAAGCAAAAATTCCCACATCCCGAAAAAACAGGTCTGCGGGCAGGCGCAGACCTGTGGGATAACATGTATGGGGAATCGTGTAGTATCAGAACATCGTGCAGTATCCAAACATCGGCACCAGGACATCAGGATCCGGGCCTCAATGGCTTATATGCTCTTTTCGTGTAACTCCCGCATCTTTACCGGCTTTCGCCTGTGCGGCGAGCGCGTCGTAATCGTCAAGGTTATAGCTCCGGTTGTAGGGCGTTTCCAGCAGCTTTTCATTGATCCAGCCGATGATCTCCGCGCGGCGCGGATCATCCCTGGACAGGTCGACGCCTGTGATCTTCCAGTTGTGGTCCACTTCCGGTTCAACCGGTGAATTCTCCAGAAAGAAGTCAACGATCATTTCCCGGACAGGATTGGAGGACTCCCAGTCACGCTTTCCTCCTGCAAGATTCTCTACCTTAATGGCGGAAGAATAGCGGTAATTGTTTACGGCAAGCTTCAGAACCTGGTCATCTCTGAGCGGTTCTCCCCGGAACATCACGTTCTCGATTCTCTCTCCTTTCGGTTTGGAAAGATTAACCTCATAGTCTACTCCGCCGAACAGATCAAGGCAGTAGGTCGGAATATCCGGGTCAAAAGAGATATTGATGTCCCCCGGTTTCCATTGATTGTAGCCTTTTGCAGCCCATTCCATATAGGCCTTCAGTTCTTTGCCGGTGACATTCATCGTATAGAGGGTATTGTCATATTTGTAGATATTGAAGATATCCCTGTAGTAGAGATTACCCGCCGGAAGATCGCTGGTATCCTTGAACAGTGAGCAGGACGACACGTCCGCCCCCGAATTGAGCAGCTGTACCTTCAGGATCAGGTCGATAACGGCAGTATCCTGCAGCATCCCTTCCGGCAGTCCAAAGATCTCATTTTCAGGCTGGAATCTCGCTGTCGCTGTGCCGATCGGCTCCCCCGTCCGGTCGTCTTCCCCTTCATCGCCCCAGACATAACTGAGCGTCTGCGCGTGAAGATTTTTCACGCAGGGATTCTTCCGGAGTTCCTCACATGGCTCATAGCCGGCCATATCTACGAGTTCTGTTGAAACGTCCCTGATCTTTCTGTCCTGATCAAGGGTAAGATCAACCCGGGCGATTTCACGGCCCTGGTTGCGGACTCCGAATACCGGCGTGCGGCCAATGGCTTTATTAACGGATATGTGCATATGTCCAACCTGAAGGAGATCCGCCTCCGGGTTTACTTCCAGGATCTTCCCGCCGGAATCCGATCCTCCGTCTTCATCGAATTCAGGAAATTCCCCCATGTGGGCAGAGACAAACAGGATATCCGCCCGGTCGCCGATCTCTTCTATCGCTTTCTGAACCGCCGCATAGCCGGCTTCAAAGGTTGTATCGCTGATCCCTTCCTTATCCGCGTCCCACCATGGCACATCCGGTGTACAGACGCCGATAACTGCCAGCCTGACGCCTCCGCGCTCAAGGATCGTCCAGCCCGCTCCGGTCACATAGTTCCCATCCTGATCCAGGACATTCGCTCCCAGCACCGGAAACCTTGCCTGGCTCAGGATCTTCTTCATGGTCGTTATGCCCCAGTTAAACTCGTGGTTTCCGAGCGTCATGGAATCATATTCCATCTCATTCATGGCAGTTATAACGGGATGCTCGCTGTCCGGATCCTTGTTTGCAATCGCGTCTGTCATTATCGTGCCCTGAATGGCGTCGCCGCCGTCTATGAGAAACACAATCGGATTCTCTTTCCGGACCTGATTGATATAAGTATGCAGACGTGCCATACCGGTATGACCGGTTTCCTTATCATCCTCGTAGGAATAGCCCCAGATATCCCCATGCAGATCAGATGTGCATAGTATAACAACGTGAATCTCTTCTTCAGCTGATGCAATGCAAGATACCATAAACCCCGATAATACCGCGATGAGAAATACAATGCCGGCTCCGTTTCCCTGTATCTCTCAACCGGTACCCTCCTTCCTCCTCATCTCTCTTATCGTCAGTTTTCCGGATGCCTTCTGACCGGAGGACGCCCGGCCCTCCTGCCTGTTCCCTGTCGCTCTTATAAAAATGAGCAGAATCGAAATGTTTCGAATCCTGCCCATACTCATCTGATCCTGCCAATACTATAGCGCACGGTCCGTGCTTAATCAAGATTGGATATCCTGTTCTGGTCGGCCAGGGTAAAGCCTTCCGCAAGGAGCGCGTCCTCCGCTTTCTTAACGTCCTCGACACGAAGGATCATATACGCGTTTCCGCTCTCCTTTCCCGCGAGGGTAGAGTACATATACTCAAGGTTGACTTTCTGCGCTGTGAGAGAGGACAGTACCTTATGCAGGCCTCCCACCACATCAGGGATCATAACAGCCACGACCGTCGTCAGGCTGCAGATATAGTCGTGATCCTTCAGAACCTTCTCGGTTTCATAGACATCGTCCGCGATCATGCGCACGATTCCAAAATCCTTCGTCTCAGCAAGGGAAAGAGCCCGGAGCGTGATTCCCGCGTCCGCGAGTACCTTCGTCATCATATCCAGCCTGCCTGGTTTGTTCTCCAGGAATACCGATATCTGTTTGATTGCCATGAATTCCTATCCTCCTGAATCTTTTCTGTGTGGATCTTCCGGTTTTCTACCGCCGCCGGCGATATTCCCCCAGCCTCAGATCCTGCGGTTATCAATCACCCGTACGGCCTTGCCTTCGGATCTTGTGATCGTCTTCGGCGCAACCAGCGTCACTTTGGCCTTGATGCCGAGCATGGACTTCAGGCCCTCTGCCAGATCTCTCTGCCTCTTGTTGATCTCACCCAGGTTGTCGGTGAACATCTCCGACGTCATCTCGACATGTACATCCAGCGTGTCGGTATTGTTGACGCGGTCCACGATGATCTGATAGTTCGCGGCATACCCCTGATTCAGAAGCACCGTCTCGATCTGAGACGGGAATACGTTCACACCACGGATGATCAGCATGTCATCTGAGCGTCCCTTCGGTTTCTTCATCTTGATCAGCGTACGGCCGCAGGAACAGCGCTCCGTGGACAGACAGCAGATATCCCTTGTCCGGTAGCGGATCATCGGAAATGCTTCCTTGTCCAGCGCGGTGAAGACAAGCTCGCCCTCGCTTCCTTCCGGAAGGACTTCGCCTGTATCGGGGTCAATAATCTCCGGCAGGAAATGATCCTCATTGATGTGCATTCCGCTCTGCTCAGAGCATTCGAAGGAGACACCCGGTCCTGACAGTTCGGTCAGTCCGTAGATGTCATAGGCCTTGATGCCAAGCGTATTCTGAATATCCCGGCGCATTTCCTCAGACCATGCTTCAGCTCCGAAGATACCGGCCTTCAGCGGGATATCCTCCGGCCCGAGGCCCATCTCCTTCATCCGCTCTCCCAGGTACGCGGCATAGGACGGCGTACAGCAGAGGATCGTTGCCTTCAGGTCATTGATGAACATGATCTGCCGGTCGGTGTTTCCGGAGGATGCCGGAATCGTGAGACAGCCGACCCTGTGGGATCCGCCGTGCAGCCCGAGGCCGCCTGTGAAGAGGCCGTACCCATAGGAGATCTGACAGACATCCTCGTCGGTTCCTCCCGCGGCCACAATCGCGCGCGCGCAGCAGTCTTCCCAAAGATCCACATCATGCTGTGTGTAAAATGCGACAATTCTCCTGCCTGTCGTCCCCGATGTGGAATGAATCCGGACGCATTCCTTCAGCGGTTTGCCCAGAAGCCCGTAAGGATACGCGTCCCTCAGATCCGCCTTGGAGAGAAACGGAAGCTTGCCAATATCCTCTGTCGAACGGATATCATCCGGCGTGACCCCTTTCTCCTCCATCTTCTTCCTGTAGTAGGGAACATTCTCCCACACATGCTTCACCTGCTTCAGAAGCTTTTCGTTCTGAATCCTGCGCATCGTTTCCCTGGAAGCGCACTCCATTTCCTTCTGATAATACCTCTCCATTGTGTTTCCTTTCCTGTTTCAAAAACTGGTGTTCCTGCAGGGTCATTCTGTGCAGAATGACCCTCATTGACAGGGTCAGCCCCTGTTCTTCCCGAGCGCGAACGCTTTCCTGTTGACCTCCAGAAACTTCTCCGGAACGCAGGCTTTGATGGCCTCCTGCCAGACTTCATCCGGGAAGTCAAAATAGTGGGAAAGACGCCCCAAAAGCACCAGATTGACCGCTTTCACATTTCCCGCTTCCCTGGCCAGGGTCACGCAGTCCATAGCGTCCACCTTCGCGCCCGCGCCGCGCATCTTTCCGGCCAGATCCGCCGGGTAGGACATCGCGCCCGTGATTACCGGCATCGGGTCGATCTGCTGGGTGTTGGTTACGATCTGTCCCCCTTCCTTCAGATACGGAAGCCATCTGGCACTCTCGAGTATCTCAAAGGAGACGATGAAGTCTGCTTCTCCCTCGTCGATCACCGGGGAGGCAACATGGCTCCCGTAACGGACATAGGTGACAACGCTGCCTCCGCGCTGTGACATGCCATGCACTTCGCTGACCTTCACATCATAGCCCTGCGTCAGAAGGAGATGTCCGAGAAGCTTGCTGGCAAGCAGCGAGCCCTGGCCGCCGACTCCGACGATCATGATATTCTTTGTCTCCATCATGCCTTCTCCTTTCCTTCTTCCGCATGTCCTGACGAGGCAGCCGCTCCTGGCGCTGCCGTATCCTTCTCACCTGTCCCGCCTTCAAATGCGCCAAACCTGCACATCTGTGTACAGACGCCGCACCCGATGCACAGGGTCGTGTCGACAACCGCCTTCTTCCCGCGGATCGAGATCGCCGGACATCCGATCTTCATGCAGGAGGTACAGCCCCTGCATTTATCCGGATTCACCCGCAGCGGCGCATTCTTCTTTACGTATTTCAGAAGTGCGCAGGGGCGTCTTGAGATGATCACCGACGCCTCATCCGCCTGCAGTTCCCGTCGGATGACCTCTTCACAGGCAGCCAGATCATACGGATCCACGACTGACACACGGGCAAAGCCCATCGCCCTGCACAGCGCCTCCAGGTCGATCTTTCCCGCGGGATCCCCCTTGATATTCAGTCCTGTCGTCGGGTTCTGCTGATGGCCGGTCATGCCGGTGATGGAATTGTCCAGAATGATCACGGTGGAATGACTCTGGTTGTACGCAATGTTTGCCAGGCCGGTCATGCCGGAATGCATGAACGTCGAATCACCGATCACGCAGACGGTGTTCTTCTCCGACTTTTCCGCGCCCATCTTGTTGAATCCGTGAATCGCCGAGACAGAAGCGCCCATACACAGGGTCATTTCCATCGAAGCCAGAGGCGCTGCCGCACCGAGGGTATAGCATCCGATATCGCCCAGAACCGTACAGCCGATCTTCCTGAGCGTGTAAAACAGTCCTCTGTGCGGACATCCGGGGCACATCACCGGAGGCCGGAGCGGAAGATTCTCCTCGAGTGCATATCCCTTCGGAGGTTCTTTCCCGAGCGCCTTCGCGATCAGGTTCTGGGAGAATTCTCCGCAGATTGGCAGAAGATCCTTGCCCTGCACCTTCAGGCCCAGCGCTTTGCAGTGATTCTCCATGATCGGATCCAGCTCTTCCACAACCACAAGCCGGTCAACCTTTTTCGCAAAGTCAAGGATCAGCTGATCCGGAAGCGGATTCGCCATGCCGATCTTCAGGATGGATACGGAATCACCGAACACTTCGGACACATACTGGTAGGATGTGGAGGATGTGATGATGCCAAGCGAGGTTTTGCCCATCTCGACGCGGTTGATGCTCTCATGCTCCGCATACTCCTTCAGAAGGCGTGTCCGTTCCTCGACGATCGGATGGCGCTTCTTCGCGTTGCCGGGCATCATGACATATGTGGAAATATTCTTTTCATAGGTCTTTGTCGGTACGGTCCGCTCCGACACTTCCGTAACAGACTGGGAGTGCGCGACTCTCGTGCACATCTTGAGGAGCACGGGCGTGTCAAACCGTTCCGAGATCTCAAACGCAAGCTTGGTGAACTCCAGCGCCTCCTGCGAGTCGGAGGGCTCCAGCATGGGCAGCTTCGCGGCAATCGCGTGATGACGGGAATCCTGCTCATTCTGCGAAGAATGCATCCCTGCGTCATCGGCCACCACGATTACCATACCGGCATTGATCCCGGTATAGGACATCGTATAGAGCGGATCCGCAGCCACGTTCAGCCCGACATGCTTCATCGCGCAGAAGGATCTTTTTCCCGCAAGAGAGGCCCCGAAGGCGGCTTCCATCGCTACCTTCTCATTCGGCGCCCACTCGCAGTAAACCTCATCGTACTTTGCCAGCTCCTCCGTCACCTCCGTGCTGGGGGTACCCGGATAGCTGGAAGCAAAGCAGCATCCTGCCTCGTAGAGACCACGGGCAACTGCCTTGTTGCCCAGCATCAACTGTTTCATGAATCCGACACCTCTTTTCTGCTGTATTGACAGGCTGTGTATGGCCTGCCTGTCCTGCCTTTTCCTGTATGCAATGCCCTGCCGGGCCTGCCATCTATGTACTGCATGGCCTGACCGGCCGGCTTATCGTGTATGGCCTGCCTGTCCTGTCATGGATGCGCTTCCTGGCCTGACTGACCGTCTATCCCCTGCCCTGCTTCTTCCGTCTGTCCCTCCCCGGACGAGCCGGTATGCAAAAGCTTCTCGACCAGGTCTCTCTTCTCATAAAGAACACACCCGCCGTCATGGTCGTCCAGCAGAACGTCTCCACTCTGCAGGGCAAGAAACAGCGGTGAACGGAGAGCGTCCCGAAGGGATCTGTTTTTGAGGCTGACATCGGAATAGGGCGAGAACGGGCATGGCTCCGCTCCTCCATGGGAATTGATATGGAAGAAGCCGCGTCCCGCCGCCACACAGCCGCCGGAGCTCTTCTCATCTCCCGGGAAGGAGATATAGACCATCTCTTCATGCTCCCGTCTCAGCCGGGAGATCTCCTGCCGGAGATACGCTCTCTCCTCCTCTCCCGGCGCGAGTTCCCTGCTCTCATCCGTCACCGGAACAAATTCCACAAAAACGACTGCCCGGCAGCCCCTTTCCGACAGCTTCCCGAGAAATGCATCCGATGTGACTTCCCGGATATTCTCTGTCGTCACGGTAACCGACGCGCCGAAGATCAGACCGCGCCGGTGCAGTTCCTCCATGTTGGCGATCAGCCGGTCGTAGATCCCTTCCCCGCGCCTGGCATCTGTGATCCTCTTTTCTCCCTCTATGCTCATGACCGGAATCAGGTTCCGGCACCTGTCAAAGAGAGCGAAATATCTCTCATCCATGAAGGTTCCGTTTGTAAAGATCGGAAACAGGATCCCGCTCTTGCGGCCGGCTGCTTCGATGATATCACGGCGAAGCATCGGTTCTCCTCCTGCCAGCAGGATAAAGCTGATCCCCAGCTCATCCGCTTCATCAAAGATCCTGAGCCACTCTTCCCCCGTCAGCTGGCTCACAGGCTCGGCGTCCACCGTCGCGTGATTGCAGCGGGAATAGCATCCCGCACAGTGCAGATTGCATTTGCTGGTAATGCTGGCGATCAGGAACGGCGGGATATGCTCCCCGGCATCCTCCGCCCGGCGCCTTTTCTTCGACGCGGCACGGCTTGCCGCCGCAAACTTTACCATAAAGGCGCTCTCCCGCGGATTCTTCAGCGTGGCTTTCAGCGCGTCCTTCACAACCCGCTCCACGCCTCCGGTCATGTACGCCTGGATATCAAATTCTTTGTTTTCCATGTTTCTCCCATACCTTTGTTTTTCCGCTCCAGTGTAGCTTACATCAGACCGGTACACGTTGTCTACAAATCCTATGCCGACAATTTACGAATCCGTGCTGCTGGTCACACCCCGACCACTTTACGACAGCCGCAGGGGTTCTGATCCAGGCCGCTCCTGATCACCTATCGGCAGCCACAGGGGTCTGATCCAGGCCGCTCCT
>CAJOQO010000107.1 GCA_905236545.1 uncultured Lachnospiraceae bacterium | reverse complement strand
GATCGGACTTCCGCGAAACTGCTGCACATAATAGTTCACGATCGCGATGCCCATCAGAACAGACGCCGCCACTGCATAGCCGGCAAAGATACTCCCGAGCAGGAAAAAAAGGCCCAGGAAAAACAAATAATACAGAAGCAGATTCAGGAGGAACATCCTGCTGAACGGCGGCGCATTCTCATAGGAAACACGCGCGCCGATATGCCAGTATCCGCGGTTGTACGCTTCCACGCAGACAAAGGACAGTCCCGGGATCAGAACTGCCCATAGAACGGTCCAGATCCTTGACGGGAGGCCATCCGGGATGCGGATCATGCGATACAGTCCAAGCAGCAGCGCCGCGGTGACTGCGAACACTCCCTTGCAGGACGCCAGAAAATCAACGATGTTGTCTGTCCAGTAACGGTTCTGGGGGATGCTGTCAGGAAATGCGCTGTCCCCCCTGATTGCCAGCACCGCAAGCACCAGAAGCAGGGCGGACAGAACAGCAGATTTGATCAGTTCAGCTTTCCAGCTGATTGGTTTTTTTTCGATAGAACTCACTTTTCAACCTTCTCGAACTCAGCTTTGCGTTTTTTCGCTTTTATACTTTCCCGTATTACGCTTTCCGGCATTTGTCGTTTTTATACCTTATCATTTTTGATATGCTGATGCGTAAACAGATGATCCTGGCAGTATTCATGGTTTCCCTCGCACTTGGAGCAGAAACGGAACTCCAGACGGTCATCCTCCAGTTCCGTCCTGCCACAGATCGTACAGCGATGACGCGCACCGTTCGGATAGATCCTGGTATAGGTACCCGCGCCGCGGCGGCCCGCCGGAGCGCCGGCACTCTGCCCGGCTCCGGTGTTCTGTCTCTGCCAGGGGCCTGTCCCTGTGCCGGATGGAGACTGCTTCTGTCTTCCGCCAGATCCGCGGGATCCGAAGCCGCTGAAGAACCCTCCGCCCTGACCCGTCGCCCTGCGGTAGTTCGCTCTTCGCGCGAACTCCTTCGGCGTATACCTGCGCAGATCCTTTGTCATCAGGAAATACAGGACCAGATTCAGGATCGCCAGAAGAATCACCGTCCGCGGCGTCATATAGGAAACCCTGATAAAATCATAGACAAGCATGACACCCTCGAAGATGCCCAGCCAGCTCATTTTAATCGGAATAATAAAGTACAGGAGCACCTGCGTGTTCGGGAAGGAGAATGCAAACGCGAGCAGCACTGTCGTCTGGATGTAGTAGAGGTTTACATACATCGGAAACATCATGAGATTGACCGCGGAGACGCCGCTGCTCATCGAATTCAGAACCGCGTACAGGATCATCATGCCGATGTCCGTGATGACGATGCCCCCCAGCAGGTAGACGTTAAAATAGAAGTCCCCCCACGTGGTTGCGAGCATTCTCGCGATCCAGTAGTAGAAGAAAAGCATGATCACCGTGAAGATATTCAGTCTCGACGGCGGCATCAGAACCCAGGTGATCAGCCGCCAGACCTGCCCGGACGCGATTGCGAACGGATCAAAGCTGAGATAATTCAGGACATTTGGCGCGACAACACTGAGGGTATAGCCGACAGCCTCCATCAGAATCATGATCAGCGGCAGATTTGGAATCGCATATTTCCCGATTTTGCGCTCCATTTTTTCCAAAAGCTTCATATGATCTCTCCCTGCGAAACCGCAGCTCCAAGTCTTATGCGGAATCAAGCCTGCGGCCTGCAGGCTTGACGCTGTGGTGCTGAATCGTTACTCTGATTTTACCTTATCCCAGTACTTCGCGTAAAGAGCGTCTCCGTCTTCCCCGATATAAGTGTATACACTGCAGTTTTTGAGCATCTCTTCCGTCGGAAACGCGATGGTTGAATTGCGGATGTCCTCATCCTCGATCAGCTCTCTCGCAGCCTTATTCGGCGTAGAATAGGTGATGTATTCAAAGTTTTTATACGCGATATCCCCGCGGCACAGGAAGTCGAGGAACTTCTCCGCGTTCTCAACGTTGCGCGCGTTCTTCGGGATGACCCAGCTGTCGATCCAGACGTTGGAGCCTTCCTTCGGGATGACATATTCCAGATCCTCGTTCTCTCTCTGGGTAAAGATCGCCTCGCCGGAATATATGACTCCGAGGGCAGCCTCACCGCCGATCATTTTATCTCTGACCTGATCCACGACATAAGCCTGAACCAGCGGCTTCTGCCCGATCAGCTTTTCGGCGCAGGCCCTGACCTCTTCTTCCTTTACCGTATTGATGTCATAGCCCAGCATCTTCTCCGGTACCATGAAGGCGTCCCGTACGGAATCCTGCATGAGGATATTATCCTTATATTTCTCATCCCAGAGGATCTCCCAGGAATCGACGGTGTCACCCTCCTCGATCATACTCTTGTTGTAAAGGATTCCGACCGTACCCCAGCAATAAGGAACAGAATATTTGTTTTCCGGATCGAAGCCCTTCGACTGCTCGATGTAGATCGGATCGATGTTCTCATAGTTCGGAATATGATCGTAATTGATCGGCTGAAGCAGATCATTTTTCAGCATCTTCGAAATCATGTAATCCGACGGGCAGATGAGATCATAGGCTGCAGCCCCGGAAGCGACCTTGGGGTACATGATCTCATTGGTCTCAAACTCCTCGTACACAACCCTGATTCCTGTCTCTTCTTCAAAGATCTTCAGGACATCCGGATCGATATACTCTCCCCAGTTATAAACCACGACCTCACCGCTTCCCCCGGCGGCAGACGCATCCGGTCCCTTCTTCTTTTCCGCTTCGCTTCCGGAGGAGGACTCCGTCATGCCGGCAGCGGCGCTCTCGGTTGTATCGTTCGCCGTATCCTTCGCGGCACCATCCTGATCCGTGCTCTTAGTCCCGCTCTTCTCTTCCCCGGCAGCTGTTGTGGTCTGCGCCCCGCCCGTCGTTTCGTCCACTTTCCTGACACAGCCCGTCAGCAAAGACGGAACCAGAACAGCAATGGCAACTCCTGCAGCAATCCTTCTTTTCATACGTTTCTCCATTCCGCCGCCGGCACAGGCGGCAAGCTGTCTTTACTCTTATTCACGGTTCCTCCGCCCTGTATCCGCCGATACCCGGGAGAAAATGAATCAGCAAAGAATCAAAACAGAATCCATATCACACCAACATCGCACCAATGTCACTTCAATGTCACTTCAATGTCACTTCAATATCCCTTCAATAACGAATCAATTCTGCATCCATTTCGCATCAATATTGCATCAATATTGCATCCGTATCGTTGCATCCGTATCGCATCAATACACTGCCGGCTGGGACGACGCGGCCGTTTTCCGCCTCGCTCTTCCGAAGATCAGGATCAGTAACAGAATGCTCGCAAAGAGCAGGGTCGAAAGGGCGTACATCTCAGGTTTGATTCCCTTCCGCACCTCGGTATAGATCTTGGTCGATAAAGTGTCGAAGCCAGGGCCTTTCGTAAAATGCGTGATCACGAAGTCGTCGAGCGACAGCGTAAATGCCAGCATGAATCCGGACAGAACGCCGGACATGATATCCGGAAGGATGACCTTCCGGAATGCCAGCCATCTGGACGCGCCCAGATCCAGCGCGGCCTCATATGTGCTGATATTAATCTGCCGCAGCTTTGGCATGATCGACAGAACCGTATAGGGGATGTTGAAGGTGATATGGCCGATCAGCACCGTCATCATACCGAATTCGATCGTATATCCCCAGTGAGACAGAAACTGGCCGATCGCGATAAAGATCAGCATCAGGGAGATGCCTGTCACGATCTCCGCATTCAGCATCGGAATATCCAGCAGGCTGAGGACGAAGCCCCTGGTCCTGTGCTTCATTGAAAGCAGGCTGAAGGACGCCAGCAGGCCCAGAATCGTCGCGATCAGCGCTGACAGCAGCGCGATCAGCAGTGTGTTGTACAGGGCGGACATGATCGCCTGATCCTGGAACATCTTCACATACCACTCCAGCGTCCAGCCGCCCCATTTTGCGCGGGTTTTCGACTTGTTGAAGCTGAGAACGATCAGCACAGCGATCGGCGCATACAGAAGGATGAATATGAATACCAGATAGATCCTTGAAAGTACTTTCTTCAATCTCTGAGTCCTCCATATTGTTACAGCGCCGTGACCCGGTCATCGGCATCCTTATCATAATGCTGCATGACCGCCATGGAGATCAGGATGAAGATCATCAGCACAAGACTGAGACCCGACCCGACATTCCAGTCCCCTACCTGGGTAAACTGCTGCTCGATCACATTGCCGATCAGGAGAACCTTCGATCCTCCCAGGAAATCACTGATGACAAAGGTGGTCAGTGCCGGAACGAATACCATGGTGATCCCGGAGATCACGCCGGGAAGCGTCAGCGGGAAGATCACCTTCCAGAATGCCTGAAGCTTATTGGCTCCAAGATCATATGCCGCATTGACTACATTCGAATCGATCTTCTCCAGCGAGTTATAGATCGGAAGGAGCATGAACGGCAGAAAATCATAGATCATGCCAAGTGCGATCGCGTAAGGCGTGTTGATCAGATACTGCTTTGGCAGATGAAGGAAGCCAAGAATCTGATTGATAACGCCGTTTCGCTCGAGCAGTGTCTGCCAGGCGAGAATCCTCAGCAGCGAATTCATCCACATCGGAATGATGAAGATCGATACGATGAATCCTGTCGCCCCGATCTTCATTTTTGTCAGAATCAGCGCCAGAGGATAGGCCATGATCAGGCAGATGAAAGTCGCGAGAAGCGAAAGGAGCAGAGACAGCACCAGCGCCTTCAGCCGCTCCGGCGTTCCCATCTGTGCAATATTGCTCCAGGTAAACGCGCCCGTCTTGTCGGTCAGGCCGTAATATACAATTGTAAAAAGCGGGATGACAATAAATGCCGCCGTCCAGATCAGGTAGGGGCCATCCATCCAGAATCTGCGTTTCGTCTTCATTCTTCTATCCTTACAGGTGTTCGTCCAGCTTTACAGCCATCTCATCCTCAGACTCAGGCTTGTTCATGATCTGAATATTGTACGGATCCACACTCATCAGCACTCTCGTTCCAACCTGAAACAGCCTTGTGGAAAGGACGAGCCACTCGAAGCCCTTTGCCTGGACCTCCATTTCATAGTGCATCCCTTTGAAAATCACATGGGACACAGTCCCCTCAAAGAATCCGGGATTGATCTGTGTCGCCCTGCTGACCGCGGTCTGATACGCGGGGCTGTCCGGCTCCGCATCCTCCCCGACCGGGATCAGTTCCAGATCCTCCGGACGAATCACGACATCCACGGGCTTCATCGTTCCGAATCCGGTATCCACACAGGCAAACCGCACACCGAAAATCTCAACCAGCTGATCCTGAATCATGGTTCCGTCTATGATATTGGAATCCCCGATAAAATCCGCGACAAATGCATTTTTCGGTTCATTGTAGATATCCTCAGGCGTACCGATCTGCTGGATATACCCCTGGTTCATGACCACAATGGTATCCGACATGGTCAGCGCTTCCTCCTGATCATGCGTCACATAGATGAAAGTGATGCCAAGCTCATTTTTCAGACGGATCAGTTCATACTGCATGTCCTGACGCAGCTTCAGGTCAAGCGCGCCCAGCGGCTCATCCAGAAGAAGCACCTTCGGTTCATTGACGATCGCCCTCGCGATCGCGATTCTCTGCTGCTGTCCGCCCGACAGGGAATCCGGCGTCCGTTCCTCGAACCCTTCGAGGTTGACCAGCTTCAGCGCATATCGGATCTTGTCCCTGATATAGTCCTCACTCTTTTTCCGGATCCTGAGTCCAAACGCGATGTTCTCGGCAACCGACATGTGCGGAAACAGCGCATACTTCTGGAAGACCGTGTTAAGCTGACGCTTGTTCGGCGCAAGGGAGGTGATGTCCTTGCCGTCAAAGATCACGCTGCCCCTGTCGGGCGTTTCGAAACCGCCCATGATCCGCAGCATCGTAGTTTTGCCGCATCCGGAAGGCCCAAGAAGCGTCAGAAATTCATTCTCCCTGATATAAAGGTTCAGGTCGTCCAGCACGACATTGCCGTCAAATGCTTTTGTGATATGCTGCAGATCGATCAGCTTGTTGCTCATGTTTTTTCCTCTCGATGGATCCTGATTTCGTTACAGCCTGACGGCGTATCCGTCAGCTGCCAGGTGCAAAGGCCTGACGGCGCTTCCGCTTCTCAGAAGCTTGGCGGAGTGCTCACCCAGATAAACGTAGCTCCCGTCTTCCCCGCCGCCTCAATATAATGACGCGCGGTCGGACGGAAATAAAATGACTCTCCCCGCCTGGCCCGGATGGCCTGCTGCCCGATATGGATCGTAACGCTTCCTGTCAGGACATATCCGAACAGTTCTCCTTCATGCGGATCCTCCATGCGGGTTCTGCCGCCCTCGTTCAGGGTAACCCGGATCGGCTCCATCTCATTCTTCTGCGCGTTCGGGATGATCCACTCGGTCCGGGTACCCGTCTCCTCATCTATCTTCTCGAAATAATCAGCATCATGGAAGACGATCTGCCTGTCCGGTTCGTCATCAAAAAACTCCTTCAGGTCTGTCCCCAGCGCCTGCAGAATATCCACCAGAGTCGCGATGGAAGGGGAAGTCAGATCCCGCTCGACCTGGGAGATAAAGCTCTTTGACAGCTCCGTCCGGTCCGCAAGCTCTTCCTGGGTCAGGTTCAGCCCCACGCGCAGACTCTTGATCTTACGTCCAATTTCCATAATCTCTCTCCCGGAAGCCCTGCTGCCTCCTGCGCCCCGGTCCTGACAGTTTTCCGCTTCCAGGGCAGCACTGCCTTCACCTGTTTTTCAGTAAAATTAAACTTTTAATCCAGTTTTACTAAACCGCACAAAGACGATTATAGAGGTTTCGCGGAGTATGTCAAGGCATTTTATCATCTCCTGCTCCGATTCGGATCCGGTCG
>CAJOQO010000106.1 GCA_905236545.1 uncultured Lachnospiraceae bacterium | reverse complement strand
TCTTCTCGAAACAGAGGAAAGCGCTTCGACGGAAAGCGAGTACGCTGATACCGGCAGCGAGTATGCCGATACGGACAGTACGGAAAGCATGGATAACATGGATAGAACTGAAAGTACGGAACCCATGGAAAGCCCGGAGAGGCTGGAAAGCAGTAATTCAAAATGAGCGTTAACAAGATGCACCGGCAGATACAGCGGATTGCTGCGCCAGTGGTGATCGTACTGGGTCTGCTCCTGGGGTCTTTGCTGTCTTTCCCTTTGGCTGTCGTGGCCGGGGAAACGATGGATGGCAGCAGGCGGGATCTGGATGCTTCCATCCGGCGGATCGAAAGGGCTGTCGGGAAGGAAACCGATGAAAGCCGGCTTATGCAGGAAGGGTTGGATCTTCTTGCTGACGGCGTTCAGGATACCATTGATCAGCTCACCGACAGTGTCCGCAAGGAACTGGAGGAAGCTTCCAGGCGGAAGGCAAAGGAGCAGGAGCTGGCACGGCGGAAGCTGCTGGCTTCCTTCAGCCGGAACGCGGAGGCATATCTGACGCTGTCAGACCGGATCACAGCCGAAACCCCATGGCTGATCCGCGTCAATCAGACGACCTGCGTTGTCACCATCTATCGTATGCTGGAGATCAGCCCGGGAGAGACTGTATCAAAGCATGCCCTCGCGAATCTGGTGCGCCGGAACATCATCTCGGGAGAGGGAGAATGGGTTGAAAACGTCCGGAACGCTTCAGCTGAGGGGGACAGAGCATCAGAGAATGACGCTTCGGGGGATGGCATGTCATGGAGCGCAATCCTGGACAGCGTCCTCCCTGAGACGGTCACAGTATGGTTTCCGGTCTATGCCTGCCCGTGCTCAACCGGCGCTCCGGGCAGTGAAACGCCGACCGGAACATTTTACATTCAGGACCATCTGAGATGGCATGAACTGATCGGGCCGACGTGGGGGCAGTGGTGCTGTCATTTTGCGCCAAGCTATCTGTTCCATTCTCTTCCGTACGAAAGGCCGAATGATCCGAACTCCCTGCAGGGAGATTTCTATAACCAGATCGGACAGGCCGTTTCCCATGGATGCGTCCGCCTGACCTGTGTAGACGCAAAGTATATCTACGACAATGTGCCGACCGGCGGGAAGGTCGAGGTCTTCTATGGAACAGAAGAGGATGATCTCTTCGGAAAACCGACGCGGCCTTATGTCGGGGAATGGACGAAACAGTATGATCCGACCGATCCGGAATACCGGCCGGAATGATATAAAAGACCAGGTTCCTGAAAGATGAAATCTTGAAGGATGATAGGGAAGAAAGGTGGTATGCGCATGATGCGCATACCACCTTTCTTTAAGAAATCACAATTTTTTCATAAGGAATCATACTGCAGCGCGATTGAAGGACGGAATTGAAACTGCTATAATATTATAGACTTATTGTGCACGATTATGCCCTTAAGACAGAAATCAGGATTCTACAGTAAAGCAAGGGGCTGAACTATAAGTTTCAGAGGCTTCAGAATCAGTCCAGAGAGAAGGTTTTCCAGATTCGTGATATTAGGGTAAGTGGTCTGGAGAACAATGAAAGATCAGGAGTGGTTATAAATGATGAGAAAATCGATCGGACAGAGAGTGTTGAGTGTGTTTCTGGCTTGTTCCATGCTGGCGTCATCGCCCGGAACTACGCTTGCGGAGAGCGATGTTTCGTTCCTTGCGCAGGAAAGTACGGAGCCGGCTGAAGTGACTGCGGCCGCGGAAGAGACTGGTTCCGGGGATGTGACACCCACGGAAGATCTTTTCGCGTCCGGGGAGACGGCAGGCAGTGCCGATCCTGCTCCAACCATGGCGGAAGATCCTGCTGCTGTGATCGAACCTGCTGCACAGGTTGAGGAGCCTGCGGCGGTAGAAGAACCTGCGGCGAGCGAGACTCCTGCAGCGGTGGATCCTCCGGCGGCGGTGGAAGAGCCGTCGACGAGCGCTCCCCCTGCTGCTGAGACACCCGCAGCTGAAACGCCCGCCGCCGAGACATCCTCAGCGGTTGAGGAGACGACGGCCTCTCAGGACAATGCGGCTGACGGATCTTCCGCTGCCCAGGATCCTGCCTCTTCCGGCTCATCCGGTTCGCAGGAATCCTCCTCTGAAAAAGAAACTTCCTCCACAAAGGAGACATCCCCGGCAGCAGAAGAGGAAGAGACGTCTTCCCAGACATCCCCCGAAAAGGAAACAACGGCTCAGCCCGATCTTTCCATATTCACGAACAATGACGCATCCGGCACTTCGGAAGAAGCTGTGAATCCTTCCGCATTGAGCGAGGAATCTGTTCGCGAGAGCGAGACAGAGGCTTCTGAAGACAAGGAAGAAGAACTTCCGGGACGAACCCTGAATGTGCAGCTGACGCCAGAGAGAGTGTACCTGCATGACAAGGTCCCGACAGAGGAACTTAATACCGTTAACCAGCTCTGGCAGTGGCTCTCCGGACATGACGCAGAGCCTGATGAAAATCCCTATTCTTCCTCCCTGTACCTTGAGATCAAGGGGAATCTTCCCGAGGATGTGACTGCCCAGGCAGGATACATGCTGTTCGATGAGGAAGATATCTACTCCGAAACCGTGATCGCGTCCATCGACGTGACATTTACCCGCGCAGATGGAAAAGAATACATTCCGACCTCTCCTCTCCAGGTTTCCGTCAGCGGAACCACGATCGGCGATGTCATTCAGGAGGGAACTCCCTATTTCCTGGTCTATGCGCATGATGAGTATAGCGCGAAAGAGAGCCTGATCGTCGATGAAGGAGAGTACTCGTCCAACGTAACGGTCTTCCGTGCGCTCCCCGAGAATGATCTGGAGGCGCAGAAAGAATACTGGACGAAGCGAAACGAACGGCTCCGCTATGAGCCCGGCCACGACCATGACCGTGTCACCTTCTATGAGGATGCCGACGGTCTCAGGACAAACAATTCCAAACAGCGGATCCGTTTCCTGTTCCCCGGCAACGCTCCGCTGAACTTTGTCATTTCCGCGCAGAGACCGGAGCGCCATCTGGATGCTGTCGTGGATCATGCGGGAGCTGCTGCAGCCGGAAACAGCGCGGCAGGCAATCAGAATACTGCTGCAGATGACGCAGTCATTATTGATGACATCGTAGCTGACGCGGATGATACAGGTGCTGCACAAGCCGGTGCTGAAGAGCCAACCGGCGGAGATTCCGGAAACGGCACCACCTATGTGTCAGTCGACGGTTATCTGTCCGCTGAGACCACCCTCTCGGCTTCACCTTTCAATGCTTCAGACTATGCCGCTGCCCTTGGAGGCGACGGCCTCTTTGGCGTGAGCCTTGCACTGAATCACTGGAATCATCAGAACCAGCCGGAAACCTATCAGCCGGATTATCCGGTAAAGGTCACTCTGTCAAATGAAGCCCTCGGGCAGGCAATCGCCGCCGGCCGTCAGATCGCAGTCTGGGATCTCACCGATCCGGTCATGCCCGTGCAGATCGAAGAAATAAAGACGGAAGGAAACAGCGTGTCATTTGATTCCGAAACTGTCGGTCTCTTCGTTGTGCTTGCGCAGAGCGGAGATGGCACAGGCATGCTTCCGGATACAAACGCAGTCTCCGGAGAAGGATCTGCGGACAATCAGGGAGCAAACACGGACGGACAGGAGACAGATTCGCAGTCAGGCGGAGCGCTCGTGGAAGAGCAGGGAACGACGATGGATGAGACACCTCTTCTGGAAGAGGCTCAGACGGAAGGAATCGAACTGATCAACAATATCGGTTCGATTGACCTCAGCCAGACAGAAGCGCCGATTCCCGGAAGCCAGGAGCTGCAGAGCGAACAGACACAGCTGATCGAAACGGTTGAGGCAGTTGAAACAGACGGACAGAACGATGGAACCCAGCCACAGAGCGAAACGATGGAACCGATCGTGATCTTTGATACGCCCGTTGAGACGGAAACTGACACTGAGACAGAGACAGAAGCTGCTGTTAAGACAGAGACGGAAATTGAAACCGAGACAGAAGCAGAGACGGAACCGGAAACGGAGAATATAGCAGAGACAGAATCTGAAACAGAGATTGAAACAGAGGCAGAAGAGGAGACTGAACCGGAGACAGAGAATGCAACAGAGACAGAACTGGACGAAGAAGAGCTTCTGAACAGGCTTCTGCGAGCAAGGACAGAAGACGGAACGCTTGTGTCCGTCACTGGTCTTATGCCCAAGGATGTCACTGCCGATGCCAAAGCGGAAGACGCGGAAGTCTACAGTGAAGACGTTGAGGGTGACGGGCTTCTTGCCGTAGATATCAGCCTGTCCAGAAACCTTTCGGAAGAGAATGAGACAACTGAAGGGAATGAGACAACTGTAACAGAAGGCAGTGAGCTCAATGAGTCGGCGGATCATACAGACTCGAATAATCAGAATAACGATATAGATCGTGATATAGATAATGGTGCAGGTCATGGAGCAGTCACAGAAACTGAATCTACATATTCTGCATCAACAGAAACCGAAAACTATCAGCCAGAAGAACCAGTCCTCGTAGTCATTACGGATCCTTCCATAGGAGAAGCGCGGAAGAATCATTCTGATCTAGAGGTATGGCATATCGCGGATGACGGCACATCCACGAAGGTGGAGAATGTCCGCTTTGCTGCGAATTCGGCTGTGTTCTATGCGGATGGGTTCTCGGTGTATGTGGTTACCCAGGTCGTGAAGGAACAGATTCTGGAAGCGAGTGATGGACGTACTTATAGGGTGAAAGTTGAATACGACACCACTTGTGGGATCCCG
>CAJOQO010000105.1 GCA_905236545.1 uncultured Lachnospiraceae bacterium | reverse complement strand
GCTCTTCCACCGCATGCTCTTCCACCGCATGCTCTTTTGCCGCAAGCTCTGCGGGCTTTCCATCCTCCGCTGCTTCCGCTTCCCTGTCTCCGGATCCGGCCTGACCGGCCGGGCTTTCCTCCGCCGCTTTCTCCCCTGGAAAATGCACGGTCTTCAGCCGGCGCCCCAGCAGTCTGATCTCAGCGCTTCCCTGCTCTTCCTGATAAAAAAGATCGATACGAAGCAGATGCAGGAGCCATGTAACCCTTCCGTCCACTGTCAGGGGTGTATTCCCTCTTCTGACATTCAGCCGGTATCTCAGCGGAACAAACAAAACCAGCAGGATAACCGCCAGCAGGATCCCGAGAATTACCAGAAGTATGATTCCGATCACCTTCAGGATCGTCAATACAATATGCAGCATAATTACCCATGCTCCTCAGACAGCCATGCTCTGATGTCCGCGTCATGACGGTCGGAATAAACATCGAAAACCAACGCCTCCACCATGCTCTGAGCCTCTGTCTTTCCCATCGCGATTCCAACTATCATCAGGCAATGCTCCCTGATCCATGTATGGCGAAGCTCATTGACGGCAAGAATCTCCAGCTGGCTGCTCTCACTTTCCGGAACGGTAATCAGATAAACACCGGCAGGATACTTTCCCCTGTCGATCTCATCGATTATCCGGTCTTTTCGCGCCCCGATCAGGCGACCGACATAGAGATTCTTATACCAAACCATCTCACCAGCCTCATCTGTCCACAGTATATGACCGCTGTCCTGACCTTTTGCTTCTGCCCCGCAGACACTAAGGATCTGTATCGAATTAACTTACAGCTCCCAAGGCCGCAGGAATCTCATCCCCATCTGTTCTGCCGCTTCAGCTCCAGATAATTCGCATAACCCTTCTCAAGGATCATCTTCTCATTGGAAAACTTCAGCAGATGATATGCCTCATGAAACTTGTAAAAGCCGGAATCAACAAAATATTCCTCTCTCTGCGGCTTTGAATAATAGCTTTCCCCTCTCATCAGGTACCAGTGTACCACCTTTTCCACTGTATTCTGCGGTATGCTGAAGGAATACTGGCTCTTCCCGATATACTGAATAATATGCGCCTTCGCCCCGGTTTCCTCCCGGACCTCGCGAAGTGCCGTCTGGTCGTATTCTTCCCCGTCCTCAACAGTTCCCTTCGGCAGGACCCATCCCTCATAACGGTTCCGATAACTCTTATACAGGACAAGAATCTTGCCCCTGAATATGACCACACCGCCACAGCTTGTTGCCTCAATCATTGCAACTCCTCCCGTCTGTGTTCCGGTTGTGTTTGTGTAGAATGATATAAAGATGAAGCGCCAGATACGAAGCACACGGCACTTATGGAATAGTATATCTTAAAACCGAAAGATTATCCATAAAAGAATGCGTCCAGAATCTGTTTCGCGATGGGAACCGCCGTGGCGGAGCCTGTACCGCCATCCTCCGCGATCACCGCGATCGCGATATGAGGCTCCTGCGTCTGCGCGAAACCGCAGAACCACGAATGGGTTCCCGTCTCGCCATCCCTTTCATACTCAGCGGAACCGGTCTTTCCCGCGACCGTATATCCATTTCCGGACAATGCGGCAGCCGTACCGGACTCCGCCGTCCTGGCCATATATCCGGCGAGGATCCCCGCCTCATCCGGCGTCATCACCTTCTTATAAATCTCGGGATCATTCTGCCTGACGATCGTTCCATCATTCGTCTCGACATGGTCAACGCAATACGGCCGCATCATGACGCCGCCGTTCGCGATCGCCGAAGTGATGAGCGCCATATGCAGGGGCGTTACCAGCGTGTCTCCCTGCCCGATCGCCGTTGTCATCTGCTCTCCAAGGGAGGAGTCCTTTTCCAGGGTGAAGACGCTCTGGGAATGCTGCATGCCCGTCGGCAGCGAATGGTTAAACAGAAACTCCTCCGCGGTCTTCCTCATGTCGGTATTATCCAGCTCGAGACCGATATTTGCAAAGGCGGTATTGCAGGAATTGGCAAATGCGCCCGCCAGATCTTCCTGTCCGTGCACCTGGTCTCCGTAACAGGTGATCCTCACATCGCCCTCTGTCAGAAATCCTTCACAGTTCCACAAAAACGAGGAGTAGTCCTCAGGATGCGCCCTGAGATAGGCAAGCGTGGTTATCATTTTAAAGGTTGATCCCGGAGGATAGAGTCCCTGCGTCGCGCGGTTCAGCAGCACGCTGGAAGAAGAATCGGCGACAAGGCTTTCCCATTCCATGCCGATCACGTTCGGATTGAAATCAGGCTTGCTCACCATCGCGAGGATCCTGCCGGAGTCGGGCTCCATCACGACAACCGCTCCCCGGTAGGAGCCCAGCGCATAATATGCGGTCTGCTGAAGCCTCTCGTCAAGGGTAACCACAACACGGTCGCCCTGGACCTTCTCCCCCTTCTCCTCCGCGCGGATCTGTTTGAGAAGGCTCGAATGCGTACTCATCAGGTCATAGTTTTCCTCTGCCTCCAGGCCGGACTTTCCGTTCGTCGCATAGCCTACCACATGCGCGAAGATATTATTGAAGGGGTAAGATCTGGTCTGGTTGCCGCTCTCATCGATAAGCGTGGTTGCCAGAACCGTACCGTCCAGGGTCCGGATATCTCCGCGGATCACATTATCCGTATTCGAGTCCGCCTTGGTATTGTTCGGATTGCTGCGAAGATCCTCCGCCTCAAACAGATTGATAAACACAACCCGGCCGATCAGCAGGGCAAAGAGCGCCACAAAGATCCATGCAGCGATGGAAAGCTCCATGTTATGCTTTCTTCCGGTTAAAGCCTCGTCCTTCTTCGGATTCAGATCGATCTTTCGGACTCTGACGCCTTCCGGCTCGTCCGTCAGCGGATCCCGTTTCATCTATGTGCCTCCAGACTCCTGTTTCCTGCTGTCACCTGCTGTTTTCTTCCGGCATGCGCGCCCGGTTCCTGCCCATCTGACGCATCCGGCTCATTTTCTCCTCATCCAGCATGCTCTGCCTGACCTCGTCGCTCCGGAGCATATACAGCCCCTGAACGATTCCAAACATCAGGATCGTGCTCAGGACCGAACTGCCGCCATAGCTGACCAGCGGCAGCGTCACGCCGGTCATCGGGATCAGCTTCGTCCCGCCTCCGATCGTCAGGAACACCTGCGTCGCGTAGGTCGTTCCAAGCCCCAGTGCCGCCAGCCGGTAGAACCGGTTGCTCAGCTTCATCGCGATATTGATAAACATCATATAGACCGCAAGGCACAGCAGGATGAGGCAGATCCCGAAAACCGCTCCGAGCTCCTCCAGGATCGCGCTGAACATAAAGTCCTGGGAAACGTAAGGAATCGCCCCGGGACTTCCCTTGCTCAGGCCGGTTCCAAACCAGCCGCCGGCCGCGATCGCAAACAGGGACTGGCAGATCTGATAACCCGTACCCGCATAATCCTGGAAGGGATCCTGCCAGATCTGAACACGGACCCGCACATGCGAAAAGAGAAAATACGCCGCCACCGCCGCGATGCAGAAGGCAAACATCCCGATCATGGTCAGGAATGGATTCCTCGTCGCGACAAAGAGCATGATCAGGTAGGTCAGGAAGAAGATCAGGGCAGAGCCCAGATCCGTCGAAACCACCAGGATCAGAACGTGCAGTGCCGCAAGCACGGTAGCGATCACGATTCTCCGGAAGCTGTGCTCCGTGCTCAGCAGACCGGCCACCGCGAAGACAAAGATGATCTTGACAAACTCGGACGGCTGGATCGAGAATCCGGCAACGGAAAGCGACAGCTTCGCGCCGTTCGTGACACGCGCCGCGATCACAACAAGTCCCAGAAGGCCGATGCCGACAAAGACATATCCCCAGGTGAGCCGGGTCAGGACAGCAAGCTTCCTCACCAGAAGCGGCACCAGAAGCGCAAGCGCTGTTCCGGCGGCAGCGATTTCAAACTGCTTCAGAGACTGATCCGTCGAGAACCGCGTCACCATGATGAACCCGATTGTGAGAAGCATGCACATATTGTTGATCAGGCTTCTCGAAGCGCGGGGATACAGGTTGCGGAAGAGGAGCAGCGTAAACAGCAGATACAGCACCTGAGCGGCGTAAAACATGATCAGGTCAAACTGCCAGGAGTTCAGGAACAGCGTGGCAAACCCGAGAAAATGAATCACAAACATCTCGATATTCTGGAACAGGAAGATCCTGTCCCTGTCCCTGGATCTGCGCTGCGCAAAGACCGTCACACTCTGAACGGTGTAGAGCACCATCAGAACGAGAATCACATAATGAAATATCCTGACAGCCAGATCAGGCAGATTCGACAGATTCACCCGTTACTCCACCCCTTTCCGATAGTGTCCTCTTGTTATCTGCTCCGGAAGGATCCCGTTCAGGATCCTGTGCGTCTCCTCTCCGCTCTCGATCGTAAACAGATATCTCACGCTGGCCGCGCCGGATCTTCTGATCCGGTCCGACATCGCGGTAAGCTCCAGAGGGACGCTGTTGAAAATCGTATTGGTACAGATCGAACAGTCATTTTTCACCGGAAAAAGGAATCCCTTCCGGTCGCGCAGACAGCGGATCCCCTTCTCATGCCTGCACCCGGTTGTCGTCTTTACAAGACACTGTACAGACGTCATCAGGGTCTGATAACCGTAGATCACACATTCACTCCCGGCCATACCGCGCGCCTCGAGCTCTCCGGCACTGCACTCATAAGGAAGCGTGTCCATCGTGACGCCCAGCTCTGCCAGCATCACTCTTGCCTGGGAATTCCAGGTATACAGATCCGCGTCCGCGATCACCTCAAAGCCATCTCCCTGAAGGCCTGCCGATCGTAAAGTATACAGCTGATCATAACTGCGCACAAGGATCCCGTCCAGCGCAGCCCTGATCTCACGCCCGGACGGGCCGAACTCTCTTTCGATCATCCTTTTTACCGTCTGCGCAGTATCCGCTCTCCAGATCGCAGGAAGCATCAGATAGACTCTTTTACCACGCTGACGCACCAGATCCGCATTCCAGGCCGTACAGATCGAATAATCCAGATAAACCCCGCCGGCCTGCTCATTTTTTAAAACAGCGGCAAGCTGCTGCTGCGTACACACAGACGCGGTGACCGCAGGATGCGCCCAGGCCGCATTCTCCCTGCCTTCTGAGGGAATCTCCCTGTCTTCTGAGGAAATCTCCTTCCGGTACACATCAGGTTTTCCGGAATCCGACGCCTCAGGAACCTGCCTGTCCGATCCCCCAGAGCTATGCCTGTCTGATCCCTCAGAGCTATGCCTGCCGCTGTCCTCTCCCGGTACACGGGCCGGCCTGCGATACGGATCCAGGATCGCGTCGCGGATCCCGTCCAGCGCGCTGCGGCGAAGCTCATTCAGCTCCCGGACCGGAACGAACAGTCCGTCCTCCAGATCGATATCGATCGATGAAAAGGAGAACTCCGTGTTCCCGGTCTTTCCGATCTGTCTCAGAACCTGGTCCCGGTCAGCAGGCCGGTTCAGGGCAGGAGACGGAATAAACCCCGAGGAGCGGAAGCTGCGCCCGTTCCGATCGGAAACACACATCGACGCGGGACGGCCTGAACGGATCGAAACACGCGCCGTGAGAGGGATCAGCCTGCGCTCCTCCACATACTGTTTCCGGATCCGGGCCACCGTCTCCTGCGCATTCCTGAGTGCGTCTC
>CAJOQO010000104.1 GCA_905236545.1 uncultured Lachnospiraceae bacterium | reverse complement strand
GGATTCCCGGGCTGTTTCGTGACAGCTCCTGATTTTGCATTTTTTCCTGTGAGTTTTGGGAAAGCATGCCGAATACGTTTTCGAACAGTCTTGAAAATGACTGGATCCGACGCGCAGCTGGGGCGGAGAAACGGGAGAATCGGAACTGTGATTTGTCGAATGTGAACAAAAAATCGCATATGTATTTGTGAAAATGTGCGAGTTGACAGTATAGGGTTATCGGGTTATATTGGAGTCACGAAAACGGTTTAGTAATCCAGAATCGCCTGTCAGGTGCAGGAAAAAGCGGAATACTGAGCCGGAAACAAAAGTCATTCAATAAACAAAAGGGAGGCAACCAGTTATGAAGAAACGTATGTTGACTTTGATCAGCCTTGGACTGGTCGGCGCAATGGTTTTACCGAATGCTGCATTTGCGGAGGCTGCGGATGAGGGCAAGGTTCTGAATATCCAGGTCTGGAACGAAGAGTTCAAGAGCCGCATCACGGATCATTATCCCGGATATGAAGCGGTTGATGAAACCCACGGAAAGATCGGTGATGTCGATGTCGTATGGACGATCACTCCTTCGGATGACAACGCTTATCAGAACAACCTTGACAGTGTCCTTCCGGGCAATGTTGACGCTTCCGCGGATGACAAGGTTGACATCTTCCTGATCGAAGCTGACTACGCTCTGAAGTATGTGGATGCGGACGTGAACGTCGCGATGACGATGGAAGATCTGGGCATCACAGAGGATGATCTTTCGAAGCAGTATACCTATACGCAGGATATCGTCAAGGATGCGGACGGCAAGGTTCGCGCTTCTTCCTGGCAGGCCTGCTCCGCCGGACTGATCTACAACCGTGAGATCGCCAAGGAAGTTCTCGGCACCGATGATCCGGATGAGGTTCAGGAAGCGGTCAAGGACTGGGCGACCTACAATGAGACGGCGGCGAAGATGGCGGAAGCCGGCTATAAGATGGCTTCGACCGTCAACGATACCTATCGTGTATACTCCAACAACGTTGCAGGTCCGTGGGTACAGGACGGCAAGGTTGTTCTGGATGACAACATCAAGGCATGGGTTGATGATTCCAAGGCTGCTGTGGACGCAGGAGAGACCACTACTGCCGAGCTGTGGAGCGATGACTGGTCCAAGGGCTTCTTCAAGGATCCGGGCGATGTGTTCTGCTACTTCGGACCGGCGTGGTTCTTCAACTTCTGCATGCATGGCGAGGAAGAAGAATCCATCGCTCATGATGGCGGCTGGGGACTGGTCAATGGACCGGACGACTTCTACTGGGGCGGCACATGGATCTGCGCGGCGCAGGGAACCGACAACCCGACGCTTGTAAAGGATATCATCCTTACCATGACCACCGACAACGATGTCATGAAGGAGATTGCCCAGGCAGATGCTGACTGTGTCAACAACAAGGAAGTTCTTGCTGAGCTGGCAGCTGACGAGTCCGGAAACCTTGAGCTCCTCGGCGGACAGAATCCGTACGAAGAACTGGCAGCGGGCGCTGAGCTGGTCGATATGAGCAACACCAGTCCGTATGACCAGGGCTGCAACGAAGAGTTCCAGGGCGCGATGAAGAACTACTTCGATGGCAATGCGACCTATGAAGAGGCTCTTGCCCAGTTCAACACCGCAATCGTTGAGAAGTATCCGGAGCTGGTAACTGAGTAATCACAGCCGGTAAAAGGAACTGCATAGAGTGATTAACCAGGGGGCCTGCCCGCCGTAGGCGGACAGGTTCCTTTTTTAACAAAACCGGGAAACGCTTTCCGAAATCGCTTTTCCGGAATCTGAACAGTCATCACATTTTCTGCCATCGTTCATCACAGGCAAATGGAGAATACTATCATGAAGAGTAAGAAAAAGAGCGCGGTCGTCAGATATAACCGCTGGGGCTATATCTTTCTGATCCCGTTTATGGTTGTATTCGTTGTGTTCCAGCTGGTTCCGCTGGTTACGACCGTATACAACAGTTTCTTTGAGAGTTTTATGTCCGGGTTGAAGCAGATCGGCCCGAACTTTGTCGGACTTAAGAATTATATCCAGCTGCTGACGCAGGGTGATCTTCTGAAGTATTTCGGAAATACCATGATCATGTGGGTGCTTGGCTTTGTCCCGCAGATTATACTGTCTTTGCTGCTTGGCTCCTGGTTTACGAATCCGCAGCTGAAGCTGAAGTGCCAGAGATTCTTCAAGACGGTGATCTATCTCCCGAACCTGATCATGGCATCCGCGTTTGCCATGCTGTTCTTCACGATGTTCGCGAAGACGGGTCCTGTCAATTCCATTCTCGTTTCGATCGGCCTGTTCAGGGAGCCGTATGACTTTATGGCCCATGTGGGATCTGTCAGAGGGCTTGTTGCCTTCATGAACTGCCTGATGTGGTTTGGTAATACGACGATCCTCCTGATGGCAGGCATGATGGGCATCTCAGATTCTCTGTACGAAGCTGCCGAGGTGGACGGCGCGACGCCGACACAGATCTTCTGGAAGGTGACCATCCCGCTGCTGAAGCCGATCTTCATCTATGTGGTCATTACATCCCTGATCGGCGGCCTGCAGATGTTCGATGTCCCGCAGATTCTGACAAACGGTACCGGTGATCCGATGAGAAGCTCCATGACGCTGATCATGTACCTGAACAAGCATCTTTACAGCAAGAACTTCGGCCTGGCCGGTGCGCTGTCGGTACTTCTGCTGATCCTGACCGCGGTTCTGAGTGCGATCGTGTTCCGGGTTACGGCGAAGGACGAAGTAAAGTGAGGAGGTGTGAACCATGAGAGAAGAAAAGACCAAAAATACCGTTCACGCCAGAAGAGCGATCGCATATATCGTGCTGATCATCATCTCCTTCCTGTGCCTGTTCTGGTTCTATGTCCTGTTTATCAATGCGACCAGATCCAACGGCGAGCTCGGAAAGGGCTTTACGGTCGTTCCAAGCACGCATCTGATCGAGAATCTGAAAAACCTGTTCACAGGTACGCTTCCTGTCATCAGAGGCATGCTGAATTCCCTGCTCGTAGCGGCTTTGAGCGCAGGGCTGTGCACATACTTTTCCACGATGACCGCTTATTCGATCCATGCGTATGATTATGCGGGAAGAAAGGCATTCTTTACCTTCATCCTGACGATCATGATGATCCCGACACAGGTTACCGCGCTTGGTTTCGTCAAGCTGGTTCAGACCCTGAATCTGGAGAATAATTTCATACCGCTGATCGTCCCGTCCATCGCGGCGCCGGTTACGTTCTTCTATCTGAAGCAGTACATGGATTCCAATCTTCCGGGAGAACTGATCGAGGCGGCGAGAATCGACGGCGCCGGAGAAGTGCGGATCTTCAACACCGTAGCGCTTCCGCTGATGCGTCCCGCGATCGCTGTCCAGGCAATCTTTACTTTCGTAGCAAGCTGGAACAATTACTTCACTCCGTCCCTGATCCTTCATGAGGACAAGTCGAAGACGCTTCCGATTCTGATCGCTCAGCTGCGTGCGGCTGACTGGCTGAAGTTTGACATGGGACAGGTTTACGCGATGATCGCGTTTTCCATCTTCCCTGTTATCATCGTATATCTGATTCTGTCCAAGAATATCGTTGGCGGCGTATCCGCCGGAGCGGTTAAGGGCTGATCAGAGAACTGACTTTCGGCAACCATAAACCTTTTGTTTGTGATGACCGCGGGCCGGGCAGGAGCCGGGAAACCGGAGCCTGTCCGGCAGCGGGCATGATTTCCCACAGCGGGGCAGTCAGACTGCCCCGCTGTTTTTGGCAGGAATCAGCGTTTCCCTAACCATGATGCTTATGATAAAATGATGGTAACGATTGTTGCGATTCACGGCCGGATCTGAGCCTTTGTACCTGACGCGTCAGGCTTGCCTGTAAGCGGCTGTACAAAGCTCAGATCATGGCCGCGAAGGGGGGCCGGCCATGAACCGTTGCGATTACGCCGGTTTCTGAGGAATGAGGGACAGGCATGAATACAGGATCGATCTATGGAACATATGAACAGCTTCTGCCTGGCGTACTGGAGCATTTTCTTGGAGAACTGGAGAAGCTGAATGAGCAGACAAAGCAGCTGACCGGAGAAGGCATCTATGAGCATCTGCATACCCGTGTCAAGAGCGATTCCAGCATGCGGGAAAAATGCGACCGCAGGGGGCTGCCGCAGACTGCGCGCAGCGCGCTGCGCGATATCATGGATGCGATCGGCGTACGTGTGATCACACGCTTCATCGATGATATCATGGAGATCGTGGAGTATATCCGCGGGATACAGGGCGTGGAGGTCGTGACGGAGAAGGATTACATCCGCAACGCCAAACCGAACGGATACCGGAGCTATCATATGATCCTGTCCGTGGAGGTTCCGTGGAGAGACATCGACGGAGAGGAACCGGGCCGCTGCTTTATCGAGGTGCAGCTTCGCACGCTTGCCATGGACTCCTGGGCGAGTCTGGAGCATCAGCTGAAATATAAGAAAGATATCAGGAATCAGAAACTGATCGTGTCGGAGCTCAAGCGCTGCGCAGATGAACTGGCAGGGTGCGACCTGTCGATGCAGACGATCCGGAATCTGATCCGTTCGGAATAGTCTGATGCAGGCCGGAGGCCCCGGGGCTGCCTGCCACTGGCATGGCCGGCTTCCGGCGGATCCGGGGAGGAAGGGGAGAGGAACAATTATCATGAGAATACTGCTTGCGGAAGACGAAGAACAGCTCTCCCGGGCTGTGGCGGCTGTGCTGAGCCACGGGGGGTATCAGGTGGATATCGCTTCGAACGGAGAGATCGCAGTGGACTATGCGTCCCGGAATGCATATGACTGTATGGTTTTTGACATTATGATGCCGGTGATGGACGGAATCGAGGCCATGGAGAAGATCCGTGAGAGCGGAGATTCTACGCCGGTGATTCTCCTCACCGCGAAGGCGGAGGTGGAAGACAGGATCGCCGGCCTGGACGCTGGCGCGGATGACTATCTGACCAAGCCGTTTTCCATGGGGGAACTGTCGGCGCGGATCCGTTCCGTCATACGGCGCAGGGACGGGCTGTCGCCGAAGCATCTTACCATGGGGAATATCAGCCTCAACACAGAGCTTCAGGAGCTGAAGGCGGTGAACTCGATCCGTCTGGGCAAGAAGGAAAGTGAGCTGATGGAATACTTTCTTCTGAACCGGGAGAAGGATCTGGTACCGGAGGAGATCTTCCGGCATATCTGGGCGGATGACAGTTCGATCGATCACGATGTGGTGTGGGTATATGTTTCCTATCTGAGGAATAAGCTGGTCGCGGTTTCGGCGGATGTTGTGATTGACGGGAAGAAAGAAGGCCCCTTCCGGCTGTCAAAAAGATGAGGGGACAGCGGTATGATCAAGAAGCTTCAAAGAAAGTTTATCATGATATCCGGTCTTGCCGTTATCGTTATCATGGTCTGTTTTCTGCTTCCGGTGAATCTGATCAACCGTGTCCGGGTCGGCAATGAGCTGAAGCGGACGCTTCGATTTATCATGGATTCGGGCGGCGACCTCTCCGGCCTGAAGGAGACGGAAAGGGAGGAAGGCGGCTGGCAGGACGTGCTGGTCGATATTATCGGAAGGAATACAGGCCTGAATCTGACTCCGGAGAGCAGGTATCAGCTGCGTTTCTTTACTGTCACGTTTGCTGAGGATGGAACCTGCCTGGATGTGGCGCTTTCCCACATTGCCGCTGTCGGCTATGAGGATGCGCAGGATCTTGGACGCCGCGCGCTGAACAGCCATTCAGGGAGCGGATTTCTTCTCTCGAATCAGAACAGCTATTATTACCTGCAGGAGAAGGGAAAAAAGCATGAAACGACGATCGGGTTCCTGGACTGTACCCGGGAGGTCAGGAGCCTGAATATCTTTTTCTACGTCTCAACCGGGTTCGCGGTGGTTCTGACCGCCGCCTTTGTACTGCTCATGGCGGTTCTGTCGAAACGGGTGATGCAGCCGTATATCGACAACATGGAAAGCCAGAGAGAATTCATTACCAATGCGGGCCATGAACTGAAAACACCCTTTGCGATTATCTCCGCAAACACGGAGGTGATCGAGATGATCAACGGGAAGAGCGAGTGGACAGACAGCATTCTTTCCCAGGTGAAGCGCGGAACCACGCTGATCAATGACCTGATCACCCTGTCCCGGGCAGAAGAGGCGGAACAGGTGGTACTGACGGATGTTGATCTGTCGAAAACGCTTCAGGAATCAGCGGAGTCCTTCCGCCCGGTGATCGAAAAGGATCAGAAGAGGCTGGAGGTACAGATTCAGGAGGGGGTACATGTCAGGGCGGAGCAGAAGATGCTTACGGAATTGTGTAATATTCTGGTAGACAACGCTGCCAAATACTGTGATGATAAAGGTACGGTGAGCGTTGTGCTGAAAAAGCGCGGCCGGTCAGGTGCGGTGCTTCAGGTGTCGAATGATTTCGAAGAGGGTTCGGGGAAGGATTATTCGAGATTCTTCCGGCGATTCTACCGCGGAGATCAATCACATAACAGCAAGCAGTCCGGCTATGGAATCGGTCTGTCCATGGCGCAGACGATAGCGGAGAAGATGAAAGGTACCATCACGGCTCATTGGAAGGATGGTGTCATAACTTTTGCAGTAACTTTGTAAATCATCCATCATCGGAGGACGGGGCCGGCCTGCGGAAGGGATCCGGCCGGGCAGGTGGAATGATGATGATTCCCTGATCAGGCAAGGAGGAACAGAATGAAGAGCCATTGGAACAGACTTCGTTATACGCCGGTTCTGCCGCTGGGCGAGGACGGAAAGAGGGTAACCGCGTCAAAGGAGCACCTGGAGCTGTCACGCGCAGCTGCAAGCGAGGGGATGGTCCTTCTGAAGAATGAGAACCATGTGCTTCCGCTCCCCAGGGGGGCAAAGGTTGCGCTGTTCGGGAAGGCAACGGCGGACTATGTGAAAGGCGGAGGCGGCAGCGGCGATGTGACGGTGCCCTATCTCCGGAATCTGCATCATGGGATGCGGATCAAGCAGGAGGAAGGGAAGGTTGAGATCCTGGAATCCCTGGCAGAGTTTTATGAGAATAATGTTGCGGGGCAGTATGCAGGCGGGGCGGAGCCTGGCATGACCGTCGAGCCCGAAGTTCCGCGGGAACTGCTCGAGGAAGCGAAAGCATTTACGGATACCGCAGTCATCTCGATCTGCAGGTTCTCCGGGGAAGGCTGGGATCGTAAGACGGTTCTGACCGGCAATTACCGGTTGTCGGAGGGCGAACAGAAGATGTTTGATCTTTCCCGCTCTCTGTTTGAGAATGGGGACTACTGCCTGACGAAGGCCGAGGAGGCGATGATCGATCTGGTCACGGAGAATTTCCCGAAGGTCATCGTGGTTCTGAACATCGGGGGCGTGATGGATACGGAGTGGTTCCGGGAAAATGAGCGGATCCAGGGCGCGCTGCTCGCTTATCAGGGGGGCGTCGAGGGCGGCCTCGCCGAGGCGGATATTCTGACGGGCGACGTGAATCCTTCCGGTCATCTGGCGGATACCTTTGCGAAGACACTGGAAGACTATCCCTCAACCGAAGGCTTTCACGAGTCTGCGGATTATGTGGATTATACAGAGGATATTTTTGTCGGATACCGGTATTTCGAGACGATTCCCGGCGCGAAGGACAGAGTCAGCTATCCGTTCGGCTACGGCCTTTCCTACTCGGATTTCCTGATCAAACCGGTTTACTGCGCGCATGCCGGAGAAGATATTGTTCTGTCCGTGAAGGTGACGAATCTCTCTGAACTCCCGGGAAAGGCTGTGGTGCAGGTATACGCGCAGTGTCCGCAGGGGAAGCTCGGAAAGAGCGCAAAAACGCTTGTGTCATTTGCGAAAAGCGGAATGCTGGGAAGCGGCGTATCGCAGATGATCGATGTAACTTTCCCTGTAAGCCGCCTTGCTTCCTATGACGATACGGGAAAGGTGTGCCGCAGCGCCTGGGTGCTGGAGAAGGGAGATTATCAGTTTTATGCCGGCGATCATGTGCGGAATCTGACGAGGGTGCTGTACACCTGGACAGTGGAGGAGGATACGATTCTGGAGCGCCTCAGCGAAAGGTGTGCGCCGGCAAAGCTGAAGAGGCGGATGCGCGCGGACGGCAGCTTTGAGGAGCTGGATACGCATGAGTATCCGGAGCGGAATCCCGGGCTTGCCCCGATTCCGGATCTGATGAATGATTTTCCGACACCAGGGAGGGCGGCGTCTCCGGGAGGACAGGCTTCCTGGTCTTTGAAGAAGGAGAAGGAGCCGGAGCGGATCCTTCTGGATGATGTAAAGGACGGCAAGGCATCTCTGGAACAGTTTATGGATCAGCTGAGCGTTGATGAGCTGATCTCCCTGACCGGCGGTCAGCCGAATACCGGCATGGCCAATACATTTGGCTGGGGCAATCTGGAAAAATGGGGTGTGCCGAACGCAATGACAGCGGACGGCGGAGCGGGCTTCCGGGTGGAAGAGCAGACAGGAGTGAAGGCGACTGCCTGGCCGTGCGCGACCATGCTTGCCTGTACCTGGGACCAGGATCTTCTGGAGCAGGTCGGAAGAGCGGCAGCGCTTGAGGTAAAGGAGAACAACTGCTGTGTCTGGCTCGCGCCTGCAGTCAATATTCACAGAAGCCCCCTGTGCGGGAGGAACTTTGAATATTATTCCGAGGATCCGCTTCTGGCCGGGCTGTGCGCGGGAGCCGTGGTGCGCGGCGTCCAGACGAACGGGATCGGCGCGTGCGTAAAGCACCTGTGCGTGAACAACAAGGAAACAAACCGGAAGGGCAGCGATTCCCGGGTGAGCGAGAGAGCGCTCAGGGAGATCTATCTTCGTCAGTTTGAACTGATCGTAAAGAGAGAGAAGCCCTGGTCGATCATGTCATCCTACAACCTCCTGAACGGAACGCAGACATCGGAGAACAGGGATCTTCTGACCGGAATCCTCAGGGAAGAATGGGGCTTCGACGGAGCTGTCACTACGGACTGGTGGACCTGCGGAGAGCATTATCTGGAACTGAAGGC
>CAJOQO010000103.1 GCA_905236545.1 uncultured Lachnospiraceae bacterium | reverse complement strand
TGTCAATAAGCTGCTGTGGCTCAGTCGGTAGAGCGTCACATTGGTAATGTGGAGGTCACCAGTTCGATTCTGGTCAGCAGCTTTTTTGTTGTCCAAAAGAGCCTTTCAGGAAGCGATGGAAACGGCGAACTGGTTCCTGGAGACCTCCACAGCAAGATTGTTGAGCTGCAGGTTCATAAGGGCGCGCATGGACTGCAGCAGTGTAAGGCCCGAAGCCTGGGCAATCTCATCCACGCTCCGCGCGTCGCTGTCCAGAGCAGCGTATACTTTTCTTTCCTCTTCTCCCAGATCCGGCGGAATACGCCTCTCATCCTCTTCCCCGAGCGGCCTGACCTTCTTCAGATCCATTGCGGCCGCGAGATTATCCAGCAGACTGTTTTTCGACAAAACGATCCCTGCGCCCTGCTCGATGAGACGGTTGCACCCATAGCTGAGCAGATCATTGTACCGCCCCGGCACGGCATAGACCTCCTTTCCCTGATCAAGAGCCAGGTCCGCAGTGATCAGAGAACCGCTCTTATCGCGGGCTTCCACGACGATCACGGCATCTGACAGCCCGGAGATGAGACGGTTTCTCATGGGGAAATGAGCGCGGAGAGGAGGCGTCATCGGAGGATATTCCGAGAGGATCCCTCCGGTTTTGCCCAGCCGGTCGAAGAGAGCGCGGCTGTCTTCCGGATAGCATACATCTGCCCCGCAGCCCAGAACGGCAAAGGAACTCCCGTTTGCCGTAAGACAGGATGACTGTGCGGTTGAGTCGATACCGGCAGCCATTCCGCTGATCACCTGATAGCCATCCTCAGCCAGCGCCTTTCCCAGGACCATGGCCATCTGGCGGCCGTAGTTGCTGCAGAGCCTTGCGCCCACTACCGCAACGGCCGGCCTGGAAGGATCCGGCAGACTTCCCCGGTAGAACAACCCGTAAGGACAGTCGGGGAGGTGGATCAGTTTTCCGGGAAAGCGGCGGGAGTACCTGCTGACAAAGTGAAGCTTCCTGTTCGCAAGCCTGGCCTCGGCCTCGGCGAGCGTACAGGACTCCTTATAATTCATCAGGGCATGCACCCATCGTGTGGTTTCCCTGTCTTCAAGCTTTTTCCACCGGATCAGCTCTCTGGCATCCGCTTCATAGAGTGTCTTTGGATCCTGAAAATACCCGATCAGTCCCGCGAGTCCGTTCAGGTAAAGCCCGGGGCAGCTGCACAGCCAGAGCCAGTAACGTTCCATATTTTCGTCATTCATCATGTGTTCGGTTCCTTTCCTGTTGAAAGTGATAAAGACCCGGAAAATGCAAAAGCGATTGCCGGACGGCTCCTCAGGCGGTCCGGAGCGCATCCTCCCAGTATCTGCGGTCCACGGCCCGGTAGGAAAGAGCCTCCGTCAGATGCCGGATGCCGATGGAGGACGCGGCGTCCAGGTCGGCGATGGTCCGGGCTGTTTTCAGGATCCTGTTATAGGATCGTGCCGTGAGATGAAGCTTCTCATAGGCCTGGTGCATCAGCTTTTCCCCTTCCGGATCCAGAGGACAGTATTTTCGGACCGCGTCCGGATCCAGATCCGCGTTAAAGCGGAAGGGGGTTCCGCGATACCGGTTCTTCTGGGCCAGATGCGCTGCTGTCACCCGCTCCCGGATCTGTGCGGAGCATTCCCCTCCGGAAGCGGAGGTGAGCTCTTCGTACTGCACCCGGTACGCCTCGACGCACATATCGATCCTGTCGAGAAGCGGCATGCTGATCCTGGAAAGGTAGCGCCTCACCTGGGCATTGGTGCAGGTACACCGGGACCGGTCCGGAAAATATCCGCAGCGGCAGGGGTTCATGGAAGCGACCATCATAAAATCTGCCGGAAAGGTATAGGTTCCAGTGATCCTGGCGATCCGGATGGCTCCGTCCTCCAGAGGAGTGCGGAGCATCTCCAGAACAGCGGGATTGAACTCCGGCATCTCATCAAGATACAGGACGCCCCGGTGGGCAAGGGAGATCTCTCCCGGCCCGGGCGGACTGCCTCCGCCGCACAGGGCAGCGGGCGTTATCGTATGGTGCGGAGCCCGGTATGGCCTGGTGGTCAGAAGTCCGGTTTCCTTCGGGAGTGTTCCCGCGATGGAATGAATCTTGGTGATCTCCAGCGCTTCCTCCATCGTTGTCTCGGGAAGAATGGAAGCGATGCATCTGGCGGTCAGGCTCTTTCCGGCGCCGGGCGGTCCGATCATGAGGAGGTTGTGAAAACCGCTGACAGCGATTTCAGCCGCCCGCCGCATCAGCGCCTGCCCGCGAATCAGGGAAAAATCAGGCCCCTTCCCAAGCTGCTGCGCGCGCAGGGCGCCGGTATCGATCTCCATGGAGAGAAGCGGCCCGGGATCAATCAGCGGAGGCTCATAGGAGGAATCCTCCAGGGGGTAGACGGAACAGTCTGTCCTGCCTGCCAGATAATGGATCACCTGATTCAGATTGCCGGCTCCAAGAACCGTAACGTTTTTTATGACAGAGCCTTCCGCCAGGTTTTCCTGAGGGACGATCACGGTACTGCAGCCGTATTCTTCCGCGTGTGACACGATCTCAAGGACGCCCTTTACCGGTCCGATCCCGCCGTTCAGATTCAGTTCTCCCAGCAGCAGTACGCATTCCAGGGATTGCTGCGGGAAGAAACCGTAGCCTCCCATCAGGGCGATCGCGATGGCCAGGTCAAACAGTGAGCCGTCCTTGTGAAAGGAAGCCGGTGCAAGGTTAACCGTGACATGCTGCGGCGAGAGCCTGACACCGCTGTTTCGAAGAGCGGTGCGGACCCGTTCCGCGGCTTCCCTGGTTTCAGAAGCCAGAAACCCCACCAGATTGAATGTGGGAAGGCCGTCAGAAACATCAGCCTCCACAGTCACTTTCCGGCTTTCGATTCCGCAGATGGACGCGGAGACAACGGTGCTGTACATAGCAAAGCCCCCTTCCGGAATACAGAATGATGATAGTGGATATGGAAAAAAGGTTACTATTCACGGCCGATCTGAGTCTTTGTATCTGACGCGTCAGGCTTGCCTGTAAGCGGCAGTACAAAGCTCAGATCAGGCC
>CAJOQO010000102.1 GCA_905236545.1 uncultured Lachnospiraceae bacterium | reverse complement strand
GTAGCGCTGAGCTTTGCGAAGCGCGGGTTTTGCGAATGAGGGTAGAGGGGTTGGATCACGATAGTGATCCAACCGCACAGGTGGAAATCTTTTTTGGGGGAACTGGTCTGCACGCGGCACAGCCGAAGGAAATGATTCTCCATAAGCAAACAATTCCAGCAGGAACGCAGCCGGGATCCACTGCTTACGCAGACTTGGAGTCCGGGGTATGAAGGAATCGTCCGCTGAATACCCCGGACTCCTAGTCGGAGTTAGCAGTTAGCCTGGCGGAGTGGGCTGGGTTTGCGATGGAGAATCATTCCTGAGGCTGTAAGGAAATCTGTAACCAGCAACGAAACCAGCAACGAAACCAGCAACGAAACCAGCAACAAAGCCAGCAACGAAACCAGCAACAAAGCTGCAGCGAAGCCTGCCGCAAAGCCACAAAACAAATCCGGAACAGAAACGTAAGCAGAACGTAAGCAGAAAACTCATGCAAACGCCCGGAATCATTGCAATTTCCCGCAAAACGCGTACAATAAAGACAAAGAAACACAAAGAAGCACAAGGAAGCACAAAGAAGCAGAAAGAAACACAGAACACAGAAAACAGACACAGCCGAAAATCGATCATGAGCGGGCGGCCTATGAGAGAAGAAAAGAAGGCGAATACGACCATAAATGTAGGATCAGACAGACATCCTGCAGCTCATTTCATGCGGAGATTAGCTGCAGGATTCCTGTTTTTATGTCTTCTGCTACCGGCCCTGTCCCTGGCCGCACAGAACGTCAAAGCGTCTGAATCAGCAGCCACCGATGCACAGAACACCAAAGCGTCTGAATCGGCAGCCGTCGGCGTACTCACCGCCAACGAATCTGAAACCGGAACAAACGGCGAAAGCCCGGACACCCAAACGCACAAGCACATCCTCGTCCTCTTCTCCTACTCGCCAAGCTGGGAAGGCGAAAGAGAAATACACGAAGGCCTCATCGAAAAACTCAGCCCGATGATCCGCCTCGATCTCGTGTACATGGACACGAAAAACATCGACCGCGCCAGCGCAGAGGAACTGACGGAAAAACACATCCGCCTCCTCCAGGACAGGGAAAACTATGACGCCGTTATCGCGGTAGACGACGACGCACTCGATTACGTCATGCTGCACCGGGACAGAGAATTCGCCGGCCTCCCGGTCATATTCTGCAATGTCAACTCATGGGAGCGGGCAGCGGAAGCGGCAAAGGATCCGCTGACAACGGGAATCTATGAAAACTTCTACGGCGCAGAGACGGTAGAGGCCGCGAAGAAGCTGTACCCCGAAGCCATCCGCGTGGTCGGGATCTCCGACCATTCCCTGACAGGAAAAGCCCTGTCGCAGCGCTTCCTGGAACTCTCGGGAACGGTCGGGCTCAAGATGCAGATGCTTGACATGCTGGAACTCTCCCGTGAGGAGATCACCCGGGAACTGTCCTCCTATGGCAAAGATACGATCCTGATCTACCTGACCTTCACGCAGGATGGAGAAGGAAATCTGTACGGGATGGAGGAAGCCATACAGTTTCTGATACATCATGCCAGGATCCCCCTGTTCAAGCAGGATCAGGCAGGCATCGGCGCGGGAGTCCTGGGGGGCTGCGGAGTATCCTTTGAGGAAACCGGGCGCCGGTGCGCGGAACTCACGATGGAGGTTTTGTACGGGAACGGTGCGGAGGTTCTTCGCGGGACCGATGTTGAAGAAATGGAAGGACAGTACGTCTTCGACGCGTCCCTGCTGGACCGGTATGGCATCGAAAAGTCCATGCTTCCCGCCGGGACTCTCTTTGTCAGGGAAAAGAAGTCCTTCTGGTCGAAATACGCCTTCATGCTTCGCCCGGTCATCGTGGTGATGCTGATGATGATCATAATCGTCGCGCTGCTTGTCGCGGACAGACGGCGGCTGAGATCGCTGGCCAGCAGCCAGGAGCAGCTGTCAGACGCCGAAACCAGACGTCTCAAGGCGGAATCCCAGGCAAGCGCAGTCAGCCGTTTCCTGGCATCCGTCACCCACGATCTCAGGACGCCGCTTTCCAGTATCATCGGATATACGGATCTTGCGCTCGGGGAAACGGATGAGGCAAAGCGGAAGGAATTCATTGAGAACACCCGGTCCTCGGCCAATCTCATGACAGATATCGTCAATGATACCCTGGATATTTCCAGGGTCATCAGCGGGAAAACCCGGATCAATCCGGTTCTGACAACCTTCGGCAGGATCACGTCGGATATCAACGCTTCCGTCGGAGAGACGGCAAGGAAGAAGCGGGTACGTTATTCCTGCACGATCCAGGAAGAGGATACGCTGATCCGGGTAGACCAGATGAAGGTGAAGCGCGTGATCCTGAATCTTCTGTCCAATGCTGTGAAGTTTACGCCGGAGGGAGGGCAGGTCACGCTTGCGATCGAACATCTGGCGGAGCGGGTCAACGGATGCAATTTCAGGATCTGCGTCACTGACACCGGGATCGGAATGAGTGTGGAATTCCAGAAGATCATGTTCGAACCCTTCGTGCAGGAGCATGCGGATCCGGTGCAGGCCGGGACAAGCGAAGGAACCGGGCTGGGACTGACGATCGTACGAAAATATACAGAGCAGATGGGCGGCTTCATGGACATCCACTCTGAGGTTGGAAAAGGAACCGCGATCTCGGCATACCTGCCCGTGGATATCAGGGAGTCAGAGCAGCTTCAGGAAGAAACGCCCCGGCCAAGAGACTACGGTAGATTAAAAGGGATGAATGTCCTGGTTGCCGAGGACAGCGACATGAATGCGGAGGTTGTCCGCGTGATCCTCGCAAAAAAAGGAATCACCTGCACATGCGTGGACGACGGCAGGAAGGCGGTGGAAACGTTCGGCTGTTCCCGGGAGGGAACCTTTGCGGCGATCTTCATGGATCTTCGGATGCCCGGCATGGACGGCTGTGAAGCATCGAGACGGATCCGTGCCATGAAACGGCCCGACGCAAAGGAGATCCCGATCTACGCCCTGAGCGCCGACGCCTATGCGAAAGACGAGATAAAGGCTGAGGACGCCGGGATGAATGGCCATATCGCCAAACCGGTCCATCCGGATGATCTTTATGATGTGCTTATGGACTTGAATATCCGATGAATTCTGATACAATACAGGAAACTGAATCGCTGCAGCGGATCTGCGCGCCGCTCCTTGCCTGGTATGAGTCAGATTGCCGGGAGCTCGAATGGCGGCGGAACCCGCTGCCTTACTATGTCTGGATCAGCGAGATTATGCTCCAGCAGACAAGGGTGGAAGCGGTCAAGCCGTATTTTGCCCGGTTTGTGCAGGAGCTTCCCGATGTTCATGCGCTTGCAAAGTGTGATGACGACAGGCTGATGAAGCTCTGGGAAGGACTCGGCTATTACAGCCGTGCGCGCAATCTGAAGAAGGCCGCGCAGCTTATCCGGAAGGAGCATGGAGGAAAGCTTCCCGCGGATGCGGGGGCGCTGAAAAAGCTCCCCGGGATCGGCTCCTATACGGCAGGAGCGATTGCATCCATTGCGTTCGGCCTGCCGGAAAGCGCGGTGGACGGCAATGTCCTCCGGGTCATTTCCAGGATCTGCGCGTCAAAGGCGTGCATCGATGATCCGAAGGTTAAGGCTGCGCTGGAAGATGGGATCCGCGGTTTTCTGAGACGGGAGACGGATACGGTTCCTCCCGGAAAGTTCAACCAGGCCCTGATGGAGCTGGGCGCTTTGGTATGCCTGCCGAACGGTGCGCCTGCATGCGGGAAATGCCCTGTGCGTGACCTGTGCGAAGCCCGGAAGGAGAACCTGACCGGAGTGATTCCTGTCAGGCGCAGAAAAAAGGAGCGCAGGGTTGAGCACAGAACCGTTCTGGTCATCCATGACTCTTCCCGCCTGCTCATCCGGCGAAGACCGCGCAAAGGCCTTCTGGCCGGACTCTGGGAGCTGCCGAACTACGACGGCATCCTGTCACAGAGCGAGGCGCTCCGGGAAGCGGAGGCGCTCGGCGTATCTCCCCTCCGGATCAGGCCGCTGCCTGATGCGAAGCATATCTTTACCCATGTGGAATGGGAGATGACAGGCTATCTGATCCTGGCGGAAGAGATGGACGGCGCAGAATGCCCGGCGGTGGAGACTTCCAGAATCGAAGCGGAATACTCCATACCGGGCGCATTTTCCGGATATGCAGCGTACAAAAATACATTTTGAATAAAGTTGAGGAAGGAAGTTGAGGAAGGAGCTTCATGAAGATTCTAACCGTTGTGATTCCCTGCTATAACTCGGAGCTGTATATGAGAAAATCAATAGAGTCACTGCTCCCCGGAGGAGATGATATTGAGATTCTGATTATCGACGACGGCTCCACAAAGGACAACACATTAGAGATTGCCAGGGAATATGAGAGGAACTATCCGGGCATCGTACGCGCGATCCATCAGAAAAACAAGGGGCACGGCGGCGCCGTGAATACCGGCATCAAGGAAGCGGAAGGCATCTATTTCAAGGTGGTGGATTCGGATGACTGGGTGGATCCGAAGGTTCTGATCAGGGTGATAAACCGTCTGAAGCTCCTGGAGGAAAGACAGACGAGCGTCGATATGATGCTGACCAACTTTGTCTATGACAAGGAAGGCGCGTGGCACAAGCATATCATGCAGTTCAGGCGCGCATTTCCGCAGAACAGGATCATCTCCTGGGATGATATGGGGCATATGCGCCAGACCCAGTATATCCTCATGCATAATATCATCTACCGGCATGAGGTTCTGGTAAAATGCGGTCTGAAAATGCCCCTGCATACCTTCTACGTGGACAATCTCTTCGCGTTCCAGCCGCTTCCTTACTGTGAGAAGCTTTATTACATGGACGTCAACCTGTATCATTATCTGATCGGCCGCGAGGACCAGAGCGTCAATGAGCAGATCATGATCGGCAGGATCGACCAGCAGATCCGGGTCAACAAGTTAATGATCGATGTCTTCACCGGGCAGAACTGGAGCGGGCTGGACAAGAATGTCCGCAAATACATGCTGAATTATCTGAATAAGGTTATGACGGTAACCTCGGTTCTTCTGATGGTCGGCGGCACGACGGATGACTATGAAAAGAAGAGGGATATCTGGGGATACCTGAAGCATAAGAACGAGAAGCTGTATGTCCGTTTGAGAATGTCGTTCCTGGGGATGTGGATGAACCTTCCGGGAACCATTTCCCACAAGGCCGTTGTCCGCGGATACAAGGTTCTGAGGCGCTTTATTCATTTCAACTGAGATAGAGACGGGATACTGGAATTGATCGAATACAGGAAGAGAGCGGGAGTTTGAGAGCATGGATAATCAGAGCAGGAATTTCATCGAGCAGATCATAGACAAGGACCTGGAGGAGGGGCGTGTTGACCATGTGATGACGCGTTTCCCGCCGGAGCCGAACGGATATCTTCATATCGGGCACGCGAAGTCCATCCTTCTGAACTACGGGCTGGCGCAGGAGTACCATGGTCTGTTCAACCTTCGCTTCGATGACACGAATCCGACAAAGGAAAAGAGTGAATTCGTCGAATCGATCGAAGAGGATGTGAGATGGCTCGGTGCGGACTTTGGGGACAGGCTGTACTTTGCGTCGGATTATTTTGACCGGATGTATGAGGCTGCGCTGAAACTGATCCGGAAGGGCAAGGCATTTGTCTGCGACCTGACCGCGGAAGAGATCCGCGCGTACCGCGGCAGCCTCAAGGAGCCCGGAAAGGATTCTCCCTACAGGAACCGCAGCGTCGAGGAAAACCTGAAGCTGTTTCAGGAGATGAAGGACGGGAAATATGAGGACGGCTCGAAGGTGCTTCGCGCCAGGATCGACATGGCCTCCCCGAACATGAATATGAGAGATCCGGTGATCTACCGCATCGCGCACATCTCCCACGCGAATACGGGAGACAAATGGTGCATCTATCCGATGTACGACTTTGCGCATCCGATCGAGGACGCGATCGAAGGAGTGACGCACTCGATCTGTACGCTGGAGTTTGAGGATCACAGGCCGCTGTATGACTGGGTTGTCCGGGAGCTGGAATATGAGCAGCCGCCCCGCCAGATCGAATTCGCCAAGATGTATCTGACGAATATCGTCACCGGCAAGCGCTATATCAAAAAGCTGGTGGAGGAGGGCATCGTGGACGGATGGGACGATCCGCGCCTGGTTTCCATCTCCGGGCTGAGACGCCGCGGGTACACGCCGGAAGCGATCAGGATGTTCGTGGAGCTGAGCGGCATCTCCAAGGCGCAGTCCTCCTCCGAATATGCGATGCTGGAATACTGCGTGAGGGAGGATCTGAAGCTCAGGAGAGAGCGGGTTATGGGTATCCTGCATCCGCTGAAGCTGATCATCGACAATTATCCGGAGGGCCGGACCGAGGAGCTCGAGGTGGAGAATAACCTTGAGAATCCGGAGCTTGGCTCCAGGAAGGTTCCCTTCAGCAGGGAGCTGTATATCGAGCAGGAAGACTTCATGGAGGTTCCCGTCCCGAAGTACAGAAGGCTGTATCCCGGCAATGAGGTGCGCCTGATGCACGCGTATTTCGTGACCTGCACCGGAGTGGACAAGGATGAGAACGGCAATGTGACCGCCGTGCACTGCACCTATGATCCCCAGACGCGCGGCGGCAATGCGCCGGACGGAAGGAAGGTGAAGGGGACGATCCACTGGGTCGACGCGGCGAGCGCGATCAACTGTGAGATCCGCCTGTTTGAGAATATTGTGGATGAGGAGAAGGGGGTCTACGATGAGGAGACCGGTGAACTGAACCTGAACCCGAATTCGCTGCAGATCCTGAAGAACTGTTATGTGGAGGCTTCCCTCAGGGGGGCAAAGGCGCCGGATTCCTTCCAGTTTGTCCGCACCGGATACTTCTGTGTTGACTCGAAACTGTCCACTCCTGATCACCTGGTCTTCAACCGGATCGCTGCGCTGAAGTCCTCGTTTAAGCTGCCGGTGTCATGATGTCTGAGCGTTTTTTTGACTGTATTACAGAGTTTATCTTTCTGGAAGACAGGCCTGAGAGGGCGGATGTGATCTTCGTTCCCGGGGGAGACTATCCCGAGAGCGCAAAGAGAGCAGCCGCTCTTTTTGCCGATGGATATGCGCCGTATGTCCTGCCGAGCGGGCGCTTCAGCAAGCTGCGGGGCTATTTCGAGGATCCGGAGGGAAAAGGACGGAAAACGGAGTGGGAGTACCTGAGGGATATCCTGACCGGATGCGGCGTTCCGGAATCTGCGGTGCTGAAGGAGGACCAGGCGAGCTTTACCTGGGAAAATGCGATCTTTTCGAGGCGGCTTCTTGATTCGATGCATGTCGATGTAAGAACGGGCATCGTGGTCTGCCAGGCTTTTCACGCCAGAAGGTGCAGGATGTATTATCAGGAGCAGTTTCCTGAGGCGAGGCTCCTGATCTGTCCGGTGGAGACGCAGGGGATCACGCGGGAGAACTGGTTTCTGGATGGCCGCAGGATTGATGTGGTGCTTGGGGAGATGGAGCGGTGCGGGAGCCAGTTCCACGAGATTATGAAGAACCGGATCCCGCAGGAGATTCTTCTTTCCCGGAAACGTCGGGAAACCTGATCCGGGAAAGTAGATTGTGTCTGTACGTTACTGGTTACACCCTGACCTGTAACGTATGCCCTGGCCTGTAACGTATGCCCCGGCCTGCGGATGGCTTCCCCATCGCAAACCTGTAGCCCACTCCGGCTGAGCTCTTTGCCGACTGCGATCG
>CAJOQO010000101.1 GCA_905236545.1 uncultured Lachnospiraceae bacterium | reverse complement strand
GTAGCGCTGAGCTTTGCGAAGCGCGGGTTTTGCGAATGAGGGTAGAGGGGTTGGATCACGATAGTGATCCAACCGCACAGGTGGAAGGATTTTGCTTTTTTGCCTGGTTTTTGATAAACTGAGGGGCAAAGCCTGTGCAGGAGAAAACACAGAAGCAGAGCCTTGTGCAGGAGAAAACAGAGAGGAAATCTATTATGAACATCGCCAGGGACCGGACTTTTCAATTGATCTATCAATCCTGCTATTTTGCTCTTTCCGTTGTGGCTGTTCTCGGAAGCGTTGGCTTTTTTGCGCATACATTTGTGTGGAGCTTTTATATTCACTTTACCAATCTGTCAAATTATTTTTGTACGGCGATCATGCTGGCAGAGCTTATCCAGACTGCACGGAAAAAAGAAGACAGCTATGTCTCTTTTCATCCCTGCCTCAAGTTTGTCGGAATGCTCGGAATCTTCCTGACCTTCATGGTATTCAACTTCCTTCTGGCGAATCAGCCGGGGCGCGACCCTGCCAAAAACTTTGTTGTGGAATGCGTACTCATGCACATGGTTCTGCCCGTGCTGTATATCGGTGACTGGGTATTGTTTTACGAACACAGGAAGGTGAAGTGGTACGATCCGATCGCATCCACACTGCTTCCGATCGCGTACCTTGCTTTCATTTTTCTTCATGCATGGGCGTATCATTTTGATACAGGCATTCTCAATTATTCGGGAGACGGTCCCTTGATCTATCCCTATTTCTTCCTCAATCCGGAAACACAGGGAGTGGGCGGAGTTGTGAAATGGTTTTTTATTCTGATGGCAGGGTTTATGGTCACCGGGTATGCTTTTCTGGGGATCGATCGTATCCTTCCACACCGCGGCAAAAAAGAGGATGCGGCATGACGGATGAAAAAGGATTCCGCCGCTGTTTCCGGCCGGGGCAGTGCCGGCGATCAGGAAAACCCTGATTGAATCAGTGCTTCCACAGGAGCTGTACCGAATGAAGTCCGGTACAGCTCCTTATCTGTCTGCCGCATGAGGATCATACATTTTCCTGCATCTGAGATAGTCATCCGCCGTATCCAGATCCACGCGGACACCCCTGTCGTCCACGGGGACGGTCAGGATCTCGTTTTCGTATTTTTTCCACAGTTCCCGCAGCCCGCCCCTGCCGTGGAAGGAAGCGATCTCCGGAATCAGCCGCGCGTCGATCAGCGGGGGATGTTTGCGATATCCTTCAAGCGTCGGGAAAATGACACTCGCACGCTTCGTATTCCGTGCTTTGCAAAGCCTCTCGAAGGTCGGCTGGCTCACCACCGGCATATCTCCCGGCAGAAGATAAAAAGCGCCGCACGGAGGCAGGGCACGAACACCGATCCGGATCGAACACAGCATATCCGTCCGGGCATAATCGGGGTTTCTTACGCAATGCACCAGGCTGCCATACTGTTCAAGCGCAGCCTCAACCTCAGCTGCGCGGAAGCCTGTAACAACCGTCACCGTCTTCGCTCCACCCTGCAAAAGGCTGTCGATGGAATTCTCGATCAGAGTTCTTCCGCGCAGAGGCAGCAGAGGCTTAAAATCTCCCATGCGGGCGGAAAGACCCGCCGCAGGCACCAGCGCACGGAGCGTTTCCCCAAATTGCAAAAGGCCACCTCACATTCCCGACAGAATCATCGCTGCTGACAGACAGGGATTTCCCAGAAGAAAAAACCGTTTCACTGTATCCCATCCTAAGTCATCCGCGGCAAAACCGCAATGGGACACTATCAGGCAGATCGAATCATGCAGATAAAAACGGGACAAAATATTTATATATAAATTTATATAAAGAATGAGTGGAAGCAGGTGGAAACAGCAGAATATGATGGCGAATATGCACAATTTGCAGGCGACAGAATTGTGCATAAATGACAAAAAGATGAAAAAACAGGCAACGGACTTAAACTTCTGTTGAAATTATTACTTAAACATTTATAATGATGTTGTAAGCATTGAGACGTAATGATACGTCAGAAATTGTCAGGAGGAAAAAAGATGAGGAAACTTGTATTAGGTATCATGGCAACAGCTTTGGCAGGATGCATGTTCACCGGCGCTGCAATGGCGGACGAGACCGAATCGGCCGGAGATCTTCTTCCGGGCGGCGGCAGCAACATTATCTACATTATCACTCCGTCAACATCGAATCCGTTCTTCAATACCGAGCAGGTCATCGGCTCTGCGAAGGCTGAGGAGCTTGGATATGAAGTAAAGTGCTTCTCTCATGATGATGACGCTGCGAAGCAGCTTGAGTATTTTGAGGCGGCGATTACCGATAAGGCAGCAGCGATTATCTGCGATAACGCAGGCGCGGATGCTTCCGTCGAGGCGGTTCAGAAGGCTTATGACGCCGGGATCCCGACGTTCCTGATCGACCGTGAGATCAACGAGAGCGGAATTGCCGTTTCCCAGATCGTAGCGGACAATGCGCAGGGTGCGGCCGCAATCGCTGAGAAGTGGGTTGAGGCGATGGATTACGAAGGCAAATATGCGGAGCTGCTTGGCCTTGAGTCCGATACAAACTGCTGGGTACGTTCCGAGAACTATCACGCAGTCATCGATGAGTATGACACGCTTGAGATGGTAGCGCAGCAGTCCGCGAACTGGGATCAGACGGAAGCTTATGAAAAGACCGAGGCGATCCTTCAGGCGAATCCGGAGATCACCGGAATCATCTGCGGCAATGATACGATGGCGTGCGGCGCGACCCAGGCCTGCATCGATGCCGGCCGTGACGACATCAAGATCATCGGCCTTGACGGATCTGATGAGGCGGCAGCCTACATCAAGGATGGCAAGATGGTTGGTACCGCTCTTCAGCAGATCGCCGCAATCACGGAGATGGCGGTAGAGCAGGCGGATGATTATCTGAACGGAACTGCTCCGGAGGAGGAGAAGCAGCTGGTTGATTGTATTGCGATCACTGCTGATAACGTTGACAACCTGTCCGCATTCGTCTACACCGAGGGCGGCGCGGCTGAGACGGAAGCAGAGTAACACAGGCGGACTGATACCGGAAAGGCTTTGTTCACGATTCAAAAGAGCGGCCTGAGGTATAGCTGAATAACCGGGAACTGTTGAATGATTTGATGGGCAATCCCCTCATATTGCTCAGCAGTTCCCTTTTTGTATCCTGTTGCTGCTGTCTGCGGCCGGTTCGCGGCCTGCGGGAAACCCGCTTCCGGGATACAGGGACAAACCCGGCTGGAATACAGAGATAACCAAGGAGATGAACTATGAAAAGAAAGCTTTTGTTAATGCTGGCAGGCATCATGACGGCGCTGTGCGTGACCGGCTGCGTTAAGATCATTGACAAAGGGACTGAAGGGAAATACACAGGTGAGACTGAATTTGACGCTGCTTCGAATTCCGGCGGGGACTGGGAGAAGGTTGTGGCTGAGATATCCGAGACTGCGGTTGACCTTTCCGAGAAGGCCGGCAAAGGAATCGATAAGGCATGTGCTGTATCCGTCAGCGGCAAGGTGAAAGAATACGAATCCAAGGCAAACGGGAAGAAGAACGCCCTGATCCTTGAGGTGGAGGGATGTGACGATACGGTTAAGGTTCAGATTGGATCCATCTATTCCGGAACAGATGTCCGGGATATCCAGACGATCAAGAAATTTGAGTCCTTTACGAATCAGACTGAGTGGTCACAATATGCGAAGGCTCTGAATTCCCAGGTGGATTCCCAGGTTGTCGCTCCGCTGTCCATTGATGACGGTGTTGTCGGCAAAACGGTGACACTGATCGGAGCCGCGTCTGCGTCCGGCGGAGAGATTACCATCACTCCTGTGATTATGACGATTGAATAAATAAGGAGGAAACAATATGTACGATGATCCGAATGTTGTTCTCCACTGTGAAAAGATAGATAAGATCTACCCCGGAACAAAGGCATTGG
>CAJOQO010000100.1 GCA_905236545.1 uncultured Lachnospiraceae bacterium | reverse complement strand
GTAGCGCTGAGCTTTGCGAAGCGCGGGTTTTGCGAATGAGGGTAGAGGGGTTGGATCACGATAGTGATCCAACCGCACAGGTGGAAGTTTTTGTCTTTACGGATTCTTCTTTACGGGTTCTGTCCCGGTCCGTTTTTGTTCTGTTACAGCCCCTTATACACGTTCCGCTGTGTCTTTGTCAATCCGCCGGCGCAATTGTGTGTTATGATAGCAACATGGAAAAGAGAGAATCTATTGCTGCCTGCCCGGACGAATACCTGACCGCTTTCGGTCTGGACGCGGACAGAGTCATCTATTTTGATATCGAGACAACCGGATTCCGTCCTTCCACCTCGAGCCTGTACATGATCGGCTGGGCGGTCCGGGAGAAGGCTTCCCGCTGGACCGTCACGCAGGTTCTGGCTCAGTCCCGGCCGGATGAGCCCCTTTTGCTGCAGCAGTTCCGGAATGTGCTTGACGGGTATGATACGATCATCGCCTTCAACGGAGACCGGTTTGATCTGCCCTACCTGAAAGAGAAGTTCACAGCCCACGGGATGGAAGATCCCTTTCAGAGATTCTTCACTGTGGATCTCTACAGGCAGATCCGGCCTTATAAGCATGCATTCGGAACAGGAAGGCTGAACCAGAAGTCTGTAGAAGAATTTCTGGGAATTCGCAGAGAGGATCCTTATAACGGCGGAGAACTGATCGATGTTTACCGTTCTGTCCGTGACCATCGCTGCCAGGACAATGCGGCGAAAGAGGCTGCGATGGATGCTCTCTTCCTGCACAACCGCGAGGATGTTCTGGGCATGCTTTCCATGACAGCCCTTCTTGCGTACCCGCTCGCGGCAGACAGCACTTCACCGGTTCAAAGGATGGATTCCCCCGGACTGGGTTTCTGTTTTCCGCTTCCCGTTCCGGTTCCGGAGCCGCTTCGTCTCAGCCTGGATCCGCAGGGCGGGATCGGCGAGGTTATCCTGTCCGGAAAAGAGGCCGCAGTCATTCTGCGCCCCTGTTCAGGTACGCTCTTCCACTTCTTCCCGGACTATCAAAACTATTATTATCTTCCCGCTGAGGATATGGCGATCCATAAAAGCGTCGCTTCTTTTGTCAGCCCGGCTCACAGAGAAAAAGCAAAGGCCGGCAACTGTTATGTCAGGAAAAGCGGGCTCTTCCTCCCCCAGCCAGGGGAGATCATCCGTCCGGTCTTTCACCGGACCTTTAAAGATCCCGTTTCATGGTTTGAATACATGCCCGGCATGGAAGAAGAGTCCGCCCTCTTCGCCTCCTGCATCCACGCTCTGGTTCGTTCCGCTCTTAAGAGCTGTTAAGAAATAATAAGGAAAGTCATTTTTCAAAAGCCGCGCGGTATGCTGCATTGAGCGCTGTAATCGCTTCATGATCGGACAAAAAGGCTGCCGCACCTTCGGCACGGCAGCCTTTCGTTTTCTTCTTTTCTGTAAGGAAGATGCCGGTTCATCCCGACAGGATACTCCTTATGCCTCCGGAGCTTCCTGAACTTCCGGAGCTTCCTCAGCCTGCTCCTGAGGAGCCTCTTCCGAAACCTCTTCCGGAAGAATATCGCCAAGGGAAGTCGCCATCTCATCATGCTTCGGAGCCATATCCTCCAGAGCCTTCATGCTGAGGGAAATCTTGTGATCCTGGCCGTTGAAATCAACAACCTTCGCCTCGATCTCCTGACCGACTCTGAGAACATCAGAGGGCTTGTTCACATGCTCGCGGGAAATCTGCGAAACATGCAGAAGCGCATCAACGCCCGGCTCCAGCTCGACAAAGGCGCCGAAGTCTGTCATGCGGGCGACACGTCCGGTCACGATTGTTCCGGCCGCGTACTTCTCAACCGCGTTCAGCCACGGATTCTGTCCGGGGAACTTCATGGACAGGGCAATCTTCTCACCATTGATATTCTTGATCAGCACGGTGACTTCCCCGCCAACCTTGAACACCTTCTTCGGATTCTCAACATGTCCCCAGCTCATCTCGGAGATATGCAGAAGTCCGTCCGCGCCGCCGAGATCGATGAACGCGCCGAAATCCGTAACATTCTTCACAACGCCCGTCACGGTATCGCCGATATGGATGCGCTCGAACAGCTCTTTCTGAAGCTCCTTCTTGCGCTCGACAAGCAGCTGCTTGCGGTCGCCGATGATGCGGTGTCTGCGAGGATTGAACTCGGTAACGACAAACTCGATCTCCTGGCCGTTGTAACGCTCCAGGTTCTTCTCATAGGTATCGGAAACAAGAGAAGCCGGGATAAAGACACGGGCACCGTCCACGACAGCGACAAGGCCGCCGTTCGGAACCTGGACAACCGGGGCTTTCAGAACCTCATGATTGTTGAAGGCTTCCTCAAGACGCTTGTTGCCCTTCTCAGCCGCAAGTCTCTTGTAGGTAAGAAGTGTCTGACCCTCTCCGTCATTCACCTTCATCACCTTTGCTTCCATCGTATCGCCGACTTTGACAACCTCTGTCAAATCGATGCTGGAATCATTCGAATATTCGTTCTTCGTGATGATCCCATCAGACTTACTGTGAATGTTAAGGATGATCTGATCCGGCGTAACGTCGATCACTTCTCCCTCAACAACCTCGCCAGTATGAATCGTCTTGCTGTAGTCCTTTAACATCTGCTCAAAATTGTCTTCCGACATAGGTTTGAAACCTCCTCGATTAAAATATTTGGGGTGGAAGCCCCTGCTGAGATACCTACGATGCCCCTGAATGGCACCAGACGGAGATTCAAATCGTCGAAAGCCTGAACAAAAAAGGTGTTTTCACACTCTTTCCTGCATATCTCATACAACTTTTGAGTATTTGAACTGTGTTTTCCTCCGATCACGAACATCGTGTCCGCATATCGGGCGATCGATCTTGCCTCTGTCTGCCTTTCTTCCGTTGCATTGCATATAGTATTCAATACAGCACAATCATGATAACGCAATCTTGTAATAATTTCAACAAATTTATGAAATTTCTTCAGGTTGAATGTCGTCTGACTCACAATGCACAAAGGCTTGTCTGATTTGGGCACAAATGACATCGCTTCCTGCTCATTTTCGATGACTGTCACTTCTCCGGTGCACCATCCGCGGATGCCCTCAACCTCCGGATGGGAAGGGGAACCGATGATGAGCACCTCGTATCCGGCTCTGCCTTTTTCCCATACGATCCGGTGAATCTTCTTCACAAAAGGACAGGTCGCGTCCACCATGGACAGGCCGCGCTCCTCGATGATGGAACTGATCTCCCTGCCCACGCCGTGGGAGCGGATGACAACGATCCCTTCCGCGAGTTTTTCCAGCTCTTCCCGGGAGGAAATCACCCTGACACCCTTCTTTTCCAGATCGCGCACCACGATTTCATTGTGAATGATCGGGCCGTAGGTATAGATCGGAGTTTTCCCGGAATCAATCTGCTCGTATACTGTGTCGACGGCTCTCCGGACGCCGAAGCAGAATCCGGCGCTCTTTGCCTGGTAAAGCGCGCTCATACCGTCCGGAGAGATCCACAGATCTCCCTTCAGCGCATGATCGCCGGATTCGTACCGGCATTTCAGCTGCGCGATCCGGCCCCTGATTTCTCCCGGATCATCCATCGGTACTCCTCCTCCCTGCAGCCACTTTTGCCGCAGATGCCCGACTTGCTGACGCCCTGAGGGACGTCATGCCTTGTCTCCTCTTCGCCCCGGCAAGATCTACGATTGCCTGCACCACTTCATCCAGATTCATGTCCGAGGTATCCAGAAGAACCGCGTCCGGAGCCTTGACCAGAGGAGAGATCTCCCGGTTCATATCCCGGGAATCCCGCTCTTCGATCTCTTTTCTTATCTCATCAGGTTCACAGGGAACCCCTTTTCCTGTCAGCTCTTCGTATCTTCGTTTTGCCCTCTCCTGAACACTCGCCGTCAGATAGATCTTCAGATCCGCATCCGGAAGGATCGCGGTTCCGATGTCTCTTCCATCCATCAGAACATCCGAACTGGCTGCAAGTTCCCTCTGCAGATCCAGAAGCTTCTTCCTGACAGCAGGCCTGGCCGACGATTTCGACGCCTGGTCGGAAACCTCCGGAGTGCGGATCAGGTCCGATACATCCTCTCCGTTTAAATACATATGCTGCACGTCATCCTCGTAAGCGATCCGCACATCGATCCGGTCAAGCGCCGCCTTAAGCGCATCCTCGTCTTCGATGTCAACGCTATTCTGAAGCAGGTACAGAGCGATGGTTCTGTACATGGCGCCTGTGTCCACGTAGATAAACCCGAGTTCCTTCGCCGCGCGCTTCGCCGCGCTGCTCTTGCCCGCTCCGGCAGGTCCGTCAATCGCGATATTAAAGCTCATATTCCTCTCCTTACTGTTCTTTACCCCTGTTCTTTTCCCGCGGCGCTCAGCCCCGCGGCCCTTCCTGTGGACCAGGCGATCTGCAGGTTGAATCCTCCTGTCATGGCATCCACATCCAGCACCTCTCCCGCAAAATACAGTCCCTTCACCACCTTCGATTCCATCGTTCCCGGATCGATCTGCCGTACGTCCACGCCTCCTCTGGTGATGACAGCCTCCCCGTACCCCCGGAGGGAGGTCAGGGTCAGACCAAGATGCTTCGTCTGACGGACGAGTTCCTTTCTTTGCTGCTGCGTCACATCATGTACCGGCGTGTCGGGGTCGATTCCCGAGCGTTCCAGAACCAGGGGGATCAGCTTTGACGGATACAGGCTTCTGAGCGCATTGCGCAAAGACCTGTTCGGGCTCTTAGCGAATTCCCTGAGAAATCTTGCGTCAAGCTTCTCCTCCGTAAGCGCCGGCTTCAGATCGATCTGCGCGCTGAGGCGCCCTTTCGCGATCTGTTCCTGCACCATCGCGCTCGCGCTCAGGATCAGGGGGCCTGTGACTCCAAAATGAGTGAACATCAGCTCTCCCATCTCAGAGAACAGCTTCTTCTTTCCCTCAGATACCGTGAAGGAAACATTTTTCAAAGACAGACCCTGCATCGCCGGAATGTCTGCCTCCTCCACATTGAACGGCACCAGAGACGGGGAGAGCTGTGTGACCGTATGGCCGCAGTCCCGCGCGAAGCGGTATCCGTCTCCTGTGGATCCGGTCGACGGATAGGACAGGCCGCCGGTCGCGACGATCACACAGTCTGCCGCAAGCTTTGTCCCGTCCGAAAGACGAACGCCGCGCACAGCCTGTCTCTGCGCGCCCGCTGCTTTCCCGTCTGCCGGGGCGGCAGTGCCCTCCCCCGATGCAGGCAGCAGATCCTTCACCTCCGCATTCAGCTTCACCTCAACGCCAAGGCGCGCCATCTCCTTCTCCAGGCATCTTGTGATATCCGAGGCATGATCGCTGGCGGGAAATGCTCTCAGCCCGCGTTCCGTCTTTGTCCGCACGCCTCTCTCCTCGAACCAGTCCCGGACGGCATACGGATCAAAGCCGTAGACAGAGGAGTACAGAAACCTCGGATTGCGCGGAACATGGGAGAAAAACTCCTCCGTTTCGCACAGGTTTGTAAAGTTGCATCTCCCTTTTCCGGTAATATAGATCTTCTTCCCGGTTTTCTCATTTTTCTCAAGGAGAAGGACCCTGGCGCCGCCTTGCGCTGCCGCGCAGGATGCCATCATTCCGGCTGCCCCGGCGCCGATCACGATCACCCTTGTCCCTTCCGTTTTGATTCTATCTCGTTCCACTCCGCATCCACCGCCTCATCGTCGTCTTCTGCCATCTGCTTCTTCATACGCTTCAGGGTTTCCTTTTCCGCCGCCGCTCTCACACGACGCTCCCGGCGCATCTCACTGCCCGCTGAACGGCCGTTTGGGTACGCCTCTGCCTGCGGGCCGGCATCCGCAAAAGATTCACTCATCGATCCGGCATAGTCCAGCTCAAACCAGAATTCTACGCCGTTCTCCACATTGCGGACGCCGAACTGCTGCTGGAAGGATTCCATGATCGCGCGGACGATCGACAGTCCTACTCCGCTTCCGCCGTATTCTCTCGTGCGCGCTTTGTCAACCTTGAAAAACTTGTCCCAGACCTGATCCAGATTCTCCTCCGGTATATGGCTTCCCGTGTTGAATACGCTCACGACGGCTTTCTGCCTGTCTTCGTCAACCCGGGAGCGCACAACGATCCGTCTTTCACACCTGTCTCCCGCAGCCGCCGCTTCTCCGGCGGGGCCGGACGGGGCGTGGGAGCCGCATCTCCCACTGTCGATATCATCCACATGGTTGATGGCGTTGCTCAGATAATTGGTGAGAACCTCTTCCACCTTGAATTCGTCTCCCCACACTTCCAGTCTGTCCGGGCCTTCGAAGGTCAGGGAAGCACATTTCTGATCGGCCAGGATCCTGGAGGCATTCACCTTCCCGCGGATCAGCTCCGCCAGATCGAACCGGACCAGCTCCACCTCCTCCGTACCGAATTCCAGCTGATTCAATGTGAGGAGCTTCTGCACAAGCGCATTCATCTTCCCCGCTTCATCCACGATCACCCCGCAGTAGTAGTCTCTCGATTCGGGATCATCCGCGACACTGTCCTGAAGCCCTTCCGCGTACCCCTGGATCAGCGCGAGAGGGGTCTTGAGCTCATGGGATACATTCGAGAGAAACTCCCGCCTCATATCGTCGATCTTTGTTCTCTCGTCCAGGCTCTTCGTCAGTTCATAGTTCGCTGTCTTCAGCTCCGAGATCGTCTTTTCCAGCGTCTCGCTCATCCGGTTAAAGTTCTCTCCGAGCTGTCCGATCTCATTGCGCCCGCCGCTGGTATATTTCGCGTCGAAGTCCAGATTCGCCATTCTGGCGGAGATCTCCGTCAGCTCCTTTACCGGCCGGGCGATCCGCCTGGACAGCCAGCCGATCATCAGGATCCCCACAAGTCCTGCCAGAAGAATCGTGTAAAGGATGAACTCATTGGAGATTCTCGCGTTCATCCGGATGCTGTCCATCGGGATCCGCATCATAAAATGATATCCGCTGGAGGGAAGCGTCCCCCACATCTCCAGAAAGTCCATCTGGTAGCGGTCGTCGGACTTTTTCTGGATCACATAGTTTTCTTCCCGTTCGATGATGGTGACATCCGCCTGATCCAGCCCCATGCTGTAAGCGTTGAGGCGGGCCGCCATGATGTCATCCTCCTCCCTGCGCACCTCAATCACGGAGGAAAACTCCGGATCGGAGATCACCAGCGCGATATTGCCCGAACGCTCCAGGGAGCGGAACTCATTTTCAAAATAATCCGTATCCACTCCCGTCCCGGAGGACACGTGCGCATCGACCTGGCGGTATGCCTTCTCCAGAGTATGCTGAAGACGCAGCTCATAAAACTGCGTCAGGTAGGCGTTGTTCATGACGAGCATGGCGACCATGATCAGAAGGAGCAGTCCGATAAACAGAACGGACATTTCCATCGCGATCGATCTCTGCTTCTGCTTCTGTTTCTGTTTCTTTTCAGGTTTTACGTTCTTCATCATTTTATGCCGGATGTTCCATACAGCTGCAAAACAGGCTTTGTTGTCCGTTCTTCCGGATCCGGAAGAACGAGGTAATCATAGCATGACCTGTCATTTCATGCCAGTAGTCTGCGCGGCTGCGCTGCAGTTGATGCAAGTCACACCTTGACCTGTAGCGTATGCCCCGGCCTGCGGATGGCTTCCCCATCGCAAACCTGTAGCCCACTCCGGCCTTGTGCAATGCTTGCCGCAGGCCGCCTCCTGAGAACCATGAGAAGGCCACAGGGGTTCCTGAGCGGCAGACTTTCGGGGGTCGGAGCGAAGGAACCCCTGTGGCTGCCGACTGGTGATCAG
>CAJOQO010000099.1 GCA_905236545.1 uncultured Lachnospiraceae bacterium | reverse complement strand
GTAGCGCTGAGCTTTGCGAAGCGCGGGTTTTGCGAATGAGGGTAGAGGGGTTGGATCACGATAGTGATCCAACCGCACAGGTGGAATTATTTTTCATTTTACTGGAGGACGGCGGCTTCTTTCATAAGCTGGGAAAGGTTAGCGGTAAAGCCATGGCGAACAGGAAACCTCGCTTAACGCGGGAAGAATCTCTGAAAGCAAAGATCAGGAAAAACCTTGCCGAACAGGAGAAACTGTCTGCAAAAGTTGAGACGCTGAAACTGATTGAGAAGCAGCTGAAGCGGCGGCTTATGGAGGAGAAAAGAAGGATCAAAGAAAGCGGCGGGGATCAGTCCTGAAAATCCAGGGCGATGCCGGGTCGGCAGGCGGCCGGTGAAAGAAGCGCTTTCATTCGCGGGCAGCGGCCGGGAACAGAAGGATACCTGCTCAGGAGCGTGGTCATCACGGTTGTGATGACCGCTTTTTTTTGCCGGCGGTCAGGGTGCGGCCTGTAACGGAGGGACAGGGAAACACTGCTGTCATCCGTGTTTCCATAGAATAATCTGCGGATGTATGCTATCATAATCTGGATAAAGGATTCGATTTCTGAACAGATCGTGAGAAGCATGCTTGCTGCACAGAGGAGTGAGTGAAATGAAGGAACAAACATCTGATACCAGGAATACAGTACCGATTCAGCCCTATCTTTCACCACTGGCGGTCTGGGCCTTGTCGGTTGGTTCGGCCATAGGCTGGGGCTCTCTGGTGGTCACCAGCAGATCCTATCTTTCCCAGGCGGGGCCTCTGGGTTCCATTCTGGGGCTGCTGATCGGATTTGCCATGATGCTGATGGTCTCCAGCCATTATCATTTTCTGGCGACCCGTTATCCGGGTACCGGCGGCCTGTACAACTATGTGAAGCAGCTTTTCGGCTATGATTTCGCCTTCCTGATCGCCTGGTTCATGTTCCTGATCTACGCATCGATCTTCTGGGCGAACGCTACAAGCATCCCGCTGTTCGCGCGGTATTTTCTGCAGGCAGTTTTTAAGAGGTGGTATCTCTTCACCGTCTTTGGCTATGAGGTCTACCTGGGGGAAGCCCTGATCACCCTCGTGGTGATGTGGCTTGTCGGCCTGCTGTGCATGAAGAGCAAAAAGATGACTGCCCGGATCATGGTGGGGATGGTGCTGGTCTTCTGTGTGGGCATTACCTTCTGCTTCGTCGCTGCCATGGTGGGACACAGCCGTTCCGGAATGACCATGAGCCCGGCTTTCCTTCCGGACACGGGCGTCCTGAGGCAGGTCGTCCGCATCGCCTTTATCTCGCCCTGGGCTTTTATCGGATTTGAAACCGTGTCTCACTCCGCTTCGGAATACCGGTTTAAGCACAGCAATATGTTCCGTGTTCTTGTCATTTCCGTAACCGTCACCACCGCGCTGTACATCTTTGTGATCCTTCTGAGCGTCACCGCTTATCCGGAGGGCTGTTCAGGCTGGCTCGATTATATCAGCCGGCTGGATGAATTTGAAGGAATCGCGGGACTTCCGGCTTTCTATGCGGCAAACCATTATCTTGGACAGGCCGGCGTCAACATTCTGATGGCGTCCCTGCTGGCACTGGTTCTTACCAGCCTGATCGGTATGCTGCGCGCGCTGAGCCGTCTTTGCTATGCCGTGGCGTCGGATGGCATTCTGCCCGAACGCTTTGCCGACCTTAATCGGAAGCAGATCCCTGTCAACGCCATCCTTCTGGTTTTGATTGTCTCTTTGCCGATACCGTTCCTTGGAAGAACGGCGATCGGATGGATCGTGGATGCCACTACCTTTGGCGCCACCATGATCTACGGCTTTGCGTCTATAGCTGTATTTAAGGCTTCGGGACAGGAGGGAGCCAGAAGGAACCGCCTGATCAGCGGAATCTGCCTGTTCATTTTAGTCGCCTTTGCAGTCTTCCTGCTTTTCCCGAGCTTTTTTTCCGACTATACGATCGCGACGGAAACTTATGTGCTTATGGCGGTCTGGTCGTTTGTCGGGGTGGTGTATTTCAACTGGGTCATCCGCAGGGACAATGACAGAAAATTTGGAAAAGCCATCGTTGTCTGGCTTGCCCTGCTGGTATTTATCATACTGATGGCGATGACCTGGGCGGAAAGGTTAAATGAAGACAGGGAGAACACCATCGTAGCAGAAATCTCTGACTACATGGACGGTACTGCGGACGCCGAAGTTCTGAAGCAGGACAAGGATGAATTCCTCGCGGTGCAGCTGAAGCGGCTTCATGCCGCGGACAATACCAGTGTTTTTGTGATAGTCGGTTTATTCGGACTGTCTTTGATCGTCATGCTCAATAACTATCGTTCCATGAGAAAGTGGGAGAAAAAGGCAGAGCAGGAGCGCGACGAGGCTCAGACAATCGCTCTTGTCGATCCCCTGACCGGAGTCAAGAGCAAGCACGCTTTCCTTTTGCGGCAGAAGGAGATCGATGCCTCCATTCAGGACGGAGAGACGGATGGGTTTGCCGTTGTGGTCTGTGATGTGAACGGCCTGAAGGTAATCAACGATACGCTTGGCCATAAGGCAGGCGACGAATACATCCGAAGCGCAAGTAAGATGATCTGCGACATTTTCCAGCACAGCCCGGTTTACCGTACCGGCGGTGATGAGTTTGTCGTGGTCCTTCAGGGGCGTGATTATCTGATCAGGAAGGAACTGGTTCTGGCGCTGCATGACCGTTCCGTGGCGCATATCAGTACAAACGAGGTTGTCATCTCGGGCGGCCTGTCGGAGTTCAGATCCGGTGAGGACGCCAGCTTCCATGATGCTTTTGAACGTGCAGACGCACTCATGTATGAAGAAAAGAAGCTGCTCAAAGGAATGGGCGCTGTCTCGAGGGAGGATGCCGAGGTGGCTGCACAGCCGATCTTCCCGAAGGATGAAGACGCGGAGATTATGCACCTTAAGCGTCATATCCTGATTGTCGAGGATGAGCATATCAATCAGATGATTCTGGGAAATATGCTGGAGGGGGATTATGAAATCCTGTATGCATCCGACGGGATCGAGGCACTGGAGCAGGTCAAGAGCCACAAAGACGAGCTGGCGATCGTGCTTCTGGATCTGCAGATGCCGCAGATGGGCGGTATGGAAGTGCTGAAGGTGATGAAAGAAGAGGAGGAGCTGAAGGGGATCCCTGTCATCGTGATGACAGCGGATCAGAGCGCTGAAGTCGACTGCCTGAAGATCGGAGCAATTGACTTTATTCCCAAGCCGTATCCTTCTATTGAGATCGTCCAGGTCCGCGTCAACCGGTGTATCGAGCTTACGGAAAAGCGCAGCATCATCCAGTCCACGGAGCGCGACAGCCTGACGAATCTGCTGAACCTTGACTACTTCCTCCGCTATGTCCGGATGTATGACCAGCATTATCATGACATGCCGATGGATGCCATTGTCCTGGATGTCAATCATTTTCATATGCTCAATGAGCGCTATGGCAAGCAGTACGGGGACAGTGTCCTTTCCCGGATCGGAAAACGCGTCCGCCAGATCTCCCGTGAGGTTGGCGGGGTATGCTGCCGCCGCGGTGCGGATACCTTCCTCATCTACTGCCCGCACAAGGAAGACTATGAGAGCATACTGGATAAGGCCTCGGAAGGCCTTGTGGATGAGGATGTGTCGAAGAACCGTGTCCGCCTTCGCATGGGTGTTTACGCACTGGTTGACAAGTCGCTCCAGATTGAGCGCCGGTTTGACTATGCGAAGATTGCCTCAAACACGGTAAGAAGCGGTTATCGGAAGGCGATCGGCATCTATGATACGAAAATGCATGAAGCAGAGCTGTTCAGGGAACGTCTTTTGGAAGATTTCAGGCCGTCCCTGGAAAACAACCGCTTCATGGTATACTTCCAGCCCAAATATGATATCCGTCCTGAAGATCCTGTTCTGGCCAGTGCGGAGGCTCTGGTGCGCTGGGATCACCCGGAGCTTGGGATGATCAGTCCCGGGGTATTCATCCCGCTGCTTGAGGACAATGGCCTGATTCTGGATCTGGATCAGTTCGTATGGCGCGAGGCGGCGGCAAGGATCCGGGACTGGAAGAACCGCTTCGGCTTTTCGGTACCGGTGTCGGTGAATGTTTCCCGTATTGATATGCTGACGCCAAACCTGAAGAACATCTTCAAAGAGATCCTGGAGACATACGATCTCAGCCCGGACGACCTGATGCTGGAGATCACGGAGTCGGCTTATACCGGCGATTCGGATCAGGTGATTTCCACAGCAAAGGAGCTGCGCGGGATGGGCATGGGCTTCCGCATCGAGATGGACGATTTTGGAACAGGATATTCGTCACTCGGCATGCTGACGCATCTCCCGATCGATGCGCTGAAGCTGGATATGAGCTTTATACGCAGTGCCTTTGGGGAAACAAGGGATGTGCGCATGATCGAGCTGATCATCGATATCGCGGATTATCTGCATGTGCCGGTTGTGGCGGAAGGCGTTGAAACAGAAGAGCAGTATATGGTTCTGAAAGCCATGGGCTGCGATTATGTGCAGGGGTATTTTTTCTCGAAACCGGTGCCGCCTGAAGCATTCGACAGCTTTATGGTTGAGCGCGCGAAGAAGAAGGTCGAAGTCACGCCGGCGGTCAAGAAGACTTATATGAGTATCTCCAAGGCGCTGACCAGTGATTTTGAGAGTATCTTCTATGTGGACGTCGTGACGGCCTTTTATCTGGAGTTCTACATGGGGAAGGAGGGCGATCTGGAGATCCGCCCTGCCGGAACGGATTTCTTTGAAGACGCAAGGCGGAAGCTGCTGGAGGATGTGTGCGACGCTGATGCCCGGAAGGTGAGTGAGGCAACCGGCAAAGGAAACCTGATCCGTCTGGCGGAACAGGAGGAGACGCTTGCCTTAACGTTTGGCAGGAAGAAAAACGGTATGACAGTGCCGTATTCCCTGCAAACGATCAAAACAAGGGAAAGTGACCACCACCATGTAGTGATTGGCGTAAGGCAGGAGCCGGTCTGGAACAGGAAGGATGACAGGGAAAGGAAACTTTGATTCCGTCAGTGTTTCCCTGATGCAGGACGGCGGTGGTTTTTATGGCTGATATAATCAGGAGCTTTGGGCAGCACATCTGCAGAAATGCTCTGCAAAAACCTGTTTATACCCGGAAGCTGCTTCTGGCCGGCTACCGTGCCTTTGGACTCAGGCTGGCATTTGCTCCGGACAGGCAGCTGCCTCCCTCCCGGCAGTTCTCCGCCCGGCATATCAACCGTACCGTCACAAGGATGCTGTCCCATCCGGAAAAAGCGGCTCTGGTCAGCGTTTTTATGCCCTGTGAACTGCTGGAGGCGATGGACATCGTGCCGATGTGCGCCGAAATGTACTCCGCCTTTCTGTGCGGGACCTGGGCAGAGTCCGTTTTTGCGGAAGCTGCTGAGGCAGAAGGAATCGCCGAGACTTTTTGTTCTTATCATAAAGTTCTTCTCGGCAGCGCGTATGCGAAGGTTCTCCCTGCCCCGGCGATGGTGGTCAATACCTCCCTGCTCTGCGATGCAAATAACCTGACCTTCCGGGAGCTTTCAGAGTATTATCACATACCGCAGTATTATGTGGACGTTCCAAAGGATCAGAACGAAGAGAGCATCCGCTATGTGGCGGATCAGTTCCGGGAGCTGACCGCTTTTCTGGAAGAGCGTACAGGGAAGAAGCTGGATCCGGAGCGCCTTCGGGAGAATATGATCCGCAGCAGGGATACGGTCGAAGCCCTCCGCGCGTGCATGCATTACAGGGGCAGCCGGTATCTTCCCGGTGATGTGACCAGTGAGCTCTATGAAATCTATCTGTCCCACAACGCTCTGGGCACGGAAGGGGCTGCGAAGTATGCAAAGATGCTCCTTCAGGATTTCAGGAACGCCGCGCCTGCAAAAGGGACAAAGCTGCTCTGGCTTCATACCATCCCGCAGTGGCAGAAACCTGTGAGGGAGCTTCTGAACCTGAATGACCGGTGTCAGATCACAGGCAGCGATATGGCCTTTGAGGGGCTGGTGGATATCGATCCGGATCAGCCTTATGAAAGTATGGCAAGACGGCTTGTCTGCAGCCGCTGGAACGGGGGACAGGAACGGGTCATGGCGGCGGAGGAGGCTGCCAGGGCAGTGAATGCGGACGGAGTGATCTGCTTTTGTCACTGGGGCTGCAAACAGACCATGGGGATATCCGGCGTGTTGAAAACGCATCTGGAAAAGCAGGGATTTCCCACCCTGATCCTCAATGGGGATGGCTGCGACAGACGCAACGCATCCGACGGACAGACAGCCACCAGGCTTGACGCCTTTCTGGAGATGCTGGAGAAGGGAAAGCATGACGACTGACACGGTTTACTATGTCTGCAAATACACGCCGCTGGAACTGCTTGACGGGTTTGGCGTTCCCTCGGAACGGCTGGATCCGGCTCCGGCGTCTTTTGAGTGCGCCGACAGCTGCGCGCATCCCAATCTCTGCGGCTATGGGAAAGCGGTTCTGGAAGAGGTTCTGGAAAAAGGAATTGACAGCCTGCTCCTGGTGGACTGCTGCGATGTCTGCCGCCGGATCTACGATGTGCTTCTTGACCAGGGGAGAATGAAGTTTCTCTTTCTGTTTTCCCTTCCGCATAAATGCGGGAACGCGGAGGTTTCCCTGATCAGAAAAGAACTGCGGCGCCTGAGCGAAGCCCTGGAGCGGGCCTTTGGGTGCCGTCTGAAGGAAGAAAGGGCATTCGCCTCCTGGCATAAGTCCGCACAGGCGGAGGATCGGAAAGAACCGCATATTCTCCTGACCGGAGCCCATGGCGGAAAAGTCCTGCTGAACACGATCCGTGAAAGGACTTCCCTTCCGGTGACGGATGGTACCTGTACCGGCAGCCGCCGGCTTCCGGAACCGGCGGGGGGTGAATTCTATGCCGGTTATGCCGGTGCGCTCCTGAAACAGGAGCATCCCTGCATGCGGATGCTTTTTCGCAGGGAAGAATCCGATCCTTACGCTGCAGGCATCATCTGTCATACGGTGAAATTCTGTGATTACTACGGCTTTGCCTACCGGCAGCGCAGGGAAAACAGCGAGGTGCCTCTCTTGAAGATCGAAACGGACAGTACGCCGCTCTCAGGCGGACAGCTGCACACACGGCTTGATGCATTTAACGAAACCATACAGGCGCAGGGCGGTATTGCGTCCGGAAGGAATCACAGGATTCGCTATGTTGCGGGGGTGGACAGCGGCTCCTCCAGCACCGATGCTGTGATCCTGGACCGGGAGGGCCGGATGATCGGCTCGGCTGTTCTGCCCACGGGAAAGGGCGCCGCATCCGGCGCAAGGAAAGCCCTGGACAGCGCCCTCGCAAGGGCGGGCCTGTCCCTGTCCGATCTGGATGCCATTGTTGCAACGGGGTATGGACGTGAGACGACCGGCGTCTGCGATACTTCTGTTACGGAGATTACCTGCCACGCCAGAGGCGCCCATTTTCTTTCTCCGGAAGCCCGTACGGTGATTGACATCGGCGGGCAGGATTCCAAGGTGATCAGAATCGATGAGACCGGCGCTGTGATCAATTTTGTGATGAATGATAAATGCGCTGCAGGTACCGGGCGGTTTCTGGACATGATGGCACGGACCATGGAGCTCAGCCTGTCTCAGATGAGTGAAATGGGGCTTCATTGGCAGAACGAGGTCGCGATCTCCAGCATGTGCACGGTCTTTGCCGAATCTGAGGTCGTCTCGCTGATTGCTCAGAACACTCCCGCGGAGGATATCATTCACGGACTCGATATGGCTGTGGCAGGAAAGACCGTATCCCTGGTTCATCGTCTTGGAGGTGAGCCGTCCTATATCATGACGGGTGGTGTGGCTCAGAACAGGGGAGTTGTAAAGGCGCTGGAGGAAAAGCTTGGAGAGCAGATCTTTGTTTCGGACATGGCGCAGCTGTGCGGTGCGCTGGGGGCGGCGCTCATTGCTCTGGATCGCGGCTGAGCACTGCGTTATCCTTCCTTGAAGTTGCTTCGTATATATGAATGATTCCTTCATGGATGCTCCACAAAGTGGACACAGACATCCTCTAAACTGAAGGAGAATGAGAGCAAAGTAAAGGAGGTGTGCCCGAATGGAAAAAGAACAGCAGATCAGGATGTGTATCCAGACGTATATCAATTTGTACGGTATCGCGCCGAGCATGCAGGAGATGATGGAATGGCTGGGCGCATCCTGTAAGGATAAGATACCGGAGTTTTTTGGCCAGAAGAACGTGGCGTGATGAAGGAAAAGGCGATTCGTTTTCTGAAACGGATAAAAGACGAGTGCGGCAACAGGGAAACAGTCATTCTGTTTGCCCTGGTTGTTGCGGTTATGTATTTTCCGGTATGGGGCGGATACCTGTTTTATGCCATTTTCGGATGGAAGTGGTGCTTTGCGGCAGCGACAGCGTACCTTCTGTTCTGGGCCGGTCCGTTTACTCCGTTCTTCCCATTGTGTGTGGTGATCACCCTGTTTTTAAAGAAGGTAATCCAGCGATGCAGAAGGAGAAAAGAAAGGTAACGATTCAGCCCCCACTTACCTGGAACGCGGATCCATCTGATCAGGGCGGGGGCTGTTTTCCTGTGCGTCAGATCCGCCGGAGAACTGCCCAGATTCCCATCATCAGTTCCGCGGGAATCACCTTTGCCGCAATCCTGTGGATGGTGCACATGATTCCGGGAGTGGATACCGCAAGCCCCAGCCTCGAATCCAGAAGGGAATGCACCGCTACGGAATGCACGCTGGAGGAAAGCGGATAATGCCGGATCTTTTTCTTACGACCGGCTCCCGCATTTTCCGCGAAAGGAATGAATTCCGTATCTTTGATCCAATAGGGGCAGACCGCTGTCACTTTAATCCCCGCGGAAAACAGCTCTACTCTCAGCGCTCTGGAAAACCGGTACAGGAAAGCCTTGGACGCGGCGTATACGTTCAGGTACTGGAACGGCTGAAAACCGGAAGTGGAGCAGATCTCCATGATCCTGGAGCCTGCACTCATATAAGGGATGCAGATGTATGTCATATCTACCGCGGCGCGGCAGTTCAGATCGATCATTCTGTCTGTTTCTTCCAGGCCGATGTCCACGCTGCTTCCGATCTTTCCGAAACCGGCGGCATTGATGAGGATCCTGATCTCGGGTTTTTCTTCCGACATCAGCTTTGACAGCTCATCAATGCTGCTTTTTTCAACCAGATCACAGGACAGCGCCCTGACCGGTATCCCGGACAGGGCACTGAGTTCCTGAAGGCGGTCCTTTCGTCTGGCAATTGCCCAGATTTCCTCTATTCCGGTTTCCGTCCGGCCCAGCTCTTTCACATATTCTTTTCCGAGGCCGCTGGATGCTCCGGTTATGACAGCGATTTTCATGCCGCCTGCTCCTTTGACAGCATTCAGAACCCCCATTGCTCAGAACACTTCGTGCTCTTTGCTGTGTGGGGGTGCTGAATCATTACAAATGAAGAAGCTGTGAAGCGCGGGATTGACCTGATCCCGTTTCTTCACAGCTCATGATCAAAGATTCATCCCTCTGATGAACCGGTTCTCCTTACTCGTTGCCACCCTCAACACCGAGGCTGCCCAGCAGCGAGTTGAGATCCAGATCAAGTCCCTCTTCCCTGGTTACCGGAGTGTTCAGGACTTCTTCCGGAATCTCGATCGTCTGCGCATCCGTATCCAGGAGGATCGTGGCATAGAGGTCGCCGGCACTGTAGCTCATCGAGCCTTCTGCGCCTAACAGTTCTCCGGGAAGCTGGCCCCTGGCGCCGGAAGCATCCAGGGAGAAGGCACGAAGAAGACCGGTTTTGGCGTTCACGACCGCGATCAGCTTAATATCGTTGTCTTCCAGGTAACCTTCCGCCATGGCGGTATACAGCTCCGCTCCGGGGATGTTGCTGACAGACTTCATCAGCGTGTCCTTGTTGTACAGGCAGACATAGTATTTCTCTCCGTTCTCCTCGTAAAGATTCGGAAGCAGTCCTTCCAGAGAGACATCCTTGACCTCTTCCGCATCCATTGAGTCCTCCAGCTGTTCGAGAACCTTAGAGATGAGATCCTCTTCCTTTACAGTCCAGCCGTTTCCGGATGATTCGGCAGTATAATGGGTATCATCCTTTACCCAGTGATACGATTCATATTTCCCGTTCTGAGGATCGCCGATTCCTTCCAGAGAATAGGAAAAAGAGGCATATCCGTCATTCTGGTTCCGATTGAAGGTGCCGATGGCGCTTCCAACGAGATTGATCGCATTCTTTTCACTGAGATTCAGTGTAACGGATGCTTCCGCATCCACGAATGCGTTGAACGCTTCACTCTCATTCAGGGATTTGATGCCATTCTTTACGAGGCTGGTCAGATCTGCTTCGGAGATCTCCGCTTTTTCCGATGTCTCCGTGAAAACGACCTCTCCGGAGCCGACCGAAGTTCTGACGGTAACATCATCTGCAAAAGCGGTGGTAACCATCGATACTGCAAATATGGCAGTTGCAGCTGCCGCAATTGTTCTTCTCATAGAATACATTCCTCCAGTTCAGATTATGGATTTACAGTGAGTTTCACAGTGAATACTGCGAATAATGCGTGACAATCATAGATCAATAATGTGAACATATTGTGTCCATGGATCATTTTTCTGTCTGATCACCAGGCGGCATATTTTGTTCACCTGTGAGCGTCCTGTGTGCTATAATCGAATGAGCCGATTCAACAGGATAGGGTGGATACGATTGCTCATTATTGTGTAAGGAGAGAATTATGCTGCTTAGAAAGACCACGATTGGGCTGCTTGCCGGTACGCTGATGCTTGGCTGCGTATCGATTGCTTATGGCAAGGATGCCGGCGGGAAGATACAGCGGGAAACTCATAAAGCGTATGATGAGGAAGAGAACCAGAAGGATCTTTATGATGCGGATGACGCGTTTGATGGTGCGGATGACGCATTTGATGATGCGGACGGCCGGACGCAGGGAGAGGAGACGGAGGCAGCCGCGTCGTCAAGGCCGGAGGATGACCCTGCCGCTTTGCTGCCGGTACATGCGTATACCCTGACCGGTTCTGTGGAGGTTGAGGGAAGACAGGGCGTATGCGCCGAGGGCGGGTATTACTGGGTGAGCGGTTCCACCACCCTTGCAAAATATGATAAGGACTGGAATCTGATTCTGAAAAATGAATCCCCCTTTGAGGGCTATGAGATGGAGGTCAATCACATCGCGGATATCGATGTATACGAGAATGAACTGTATATCGGCGCCGAGTATTTCATGGATGGCGTCGGCAAGAATATCCAGATCGCCGTTTACGATGGCGATACGCTTAAACTGAAAAGGACCTTCTCCTTTAACGAGGAAAGCGGACAGCTTGAGTGCTCCGGAATCGCGGTGGATCCGGATACAAAGTCTGTCTGGATGTGTTCCTGGGTCGGAGAGGAAAGCGGCCGCTATCTGTACAGGTACGATCTGGAAACGGGAAAGTATCTTGGAAAGGTTCACCTGCAGATGCCGCCTCAGTGGCTGCAGGGAATCGCATACTATGATGGTTATCTCTATATGACGGCGGATGACGGAACTGCCGATGACAATGAACCCGATCATCTGTACCGGACAAAGATCACGGATAACAGTACCTTCTGCACCGTTACGCTGGAGAGGACCTTCGATGATGTGACAAAGCAGGGAGAAATCGAAGGCCTGACCTTTGATAAGGATACAGGCAGTCTGCTTCTTCTGTATAACAGAGGCGCGAGGATCATACTTGGGATGCCGAGCGGTTTTTATGACGGTTACGACAGGGAAATATCCGAGGTGTTTACATACAGTATGACTGACAGATAATCTGACAGATAAGAAGAAG
>CAJOQO010000098.1 GCA_905236545.1 uncultured Lachnospiraceae bacterium | reverse complement strand
CTCTCTCCCGCTCCTGTCTGTCTGCAGCCGATGGCAGTCCGCTCATCCCCCTGTTCGTGCTGTTATCTTCCGAACCACGGGGCCCGGGGGCTGAGGCTGAAGCATCGGAAGGAGAGGCGGCCGCGTCATCATCCGCTTCCTCCTCATCGGATCCCCCTTCATAGATATCCCGCTGTTTCCTCGCGGCCATAACGCCAAACATGTAGATCACAGCGCCGATGATCGCGTTGCCGGTCATTGCGACCAGAAACCACCCCAGACCCGCATAGGCCACAAGCTCCAGTCCTGCAGCCTTCAGATAAGCGTTCACCTGCTCATCGGTACGCTGCGCCAGTGAGTGTTTCAGGATCGCTGCAAGTACATATTTGAGAAACCAGACAGCTGCCAGAAGGCTCAGGATCGCTGCATAGTACCCCGTGCCAAAGGTCTTTTTCTGAATAACCGCCCATACGATCACTCCAAGGGCGACCGCCATTCCGGCCAGGATCCCGATTCGGATCCATTTCTCGATCCGGTACTCCTCAGCAGGACTGAGTCTCTCCTGGTTTCGAAGCTTATCCAACATTACTTTCAGGCCTCCTCCTGTCGTTGACAACCGCTGCCGGGCATGTCTATAATCACTCAGATTATCCGGCAAGGGATCTGTTATGAATCCCTGATTCACAGTTCCTTTCCTGAAGCCCGTATCCGGGCAATCCATATGGTCAGATAGATTCCGCAGAAAACATGCGTTTTTTTGATGAGAGTAACAAGGAGATACAAATGGCAAGCCTTCTGCCCAACAACCCGATGATGCTGCTCAGTGTAGTCAATACACAGCTCAGAGACGAATTCACCAGTCTGGACGAGCTGTGCGCCTTTTTTCAGCAGGACCGCTCCGATCTGGAGGAAAAGCTTGCCGCCATCGACTATTCCTATGACCCTGAGCTGAACCGGTTTGTATAGGATAATTACCCTTCTTCCTCTCCGAGTTCTTCCGTATTCTCTCTGGATGATTCCGTAGCAGCCTCACCGTCGGTCAGCATCTCCACATACTCCTTCGGTACGCCGGCTGAGGAAAGCTTCTCAAACATCCTGAGCGCGGAAGCATCCCTCATATACCGGAAAAAGGCCTTCCGTGAATCCACAACGAACGCGTCGGCAAGATCCGGCAGATCCACTTCCGCCTTCTCCACTTCATGCAGATCCGCCGTCAGGACAAACCACTCCTGCCCGTTCACTGCGAACGCCATCGAACGTATCCCATCCCCGTCCGTATAGAAATCACAGCTGTACTCGGTACCGTTCACAGCCAGCGCAGCGTTTCCCTTCAGCCACATATTTTCCAGCTCAAGCAGATCAAGTCCCTGAACCCGGAGAACCGGGAATGCATCCCCATCGATGCTGGCGCTGAGTGTTTCTCTCAATATGTCATCCTTCAGGCTTCCCTGAAGCAGAAGGCCGCTGGACATCCTTGTCCTGAATCCCGCCTCTTTTGCGAGGGCGGGTCCCACCTTCACTTCAAATGCATGATCGGCGCCGTCTATGATTGCGTTGATCTGGAACAGCTGGGCAGTGATCCCGCCCTGCTCCATGGAAGCGGACAGATGAACCGGGATCTGGTTCCGGTTCAGCGCGATCGTAACGGATACATCCCCTTTCATCTTATATTCTTTTTCGGAAGCGTTCACCAGGGCCTGTTTCGCCAGCGTCCACAATGCTCCATGGGGAAGATACTTCAGCGCCTTGTTTTTGACAAACAGCCTGAACACATGCTCCGCAAACGGGCTTTCCAGGATCCGCTGTACAAATGCATCCCCGGACAGAAGCTTCAGCACCTCCGGTACCATCTCCCGGGCCGCGTCTCTGGTAAGCGTCCATGTGATCGTATTGGCCTCCTCGGAGAGGCTGCCGGACGTGATCTTCGTGACTCCGTTTTCCACAGTGAGGTAGTTTGAGAGCACTGACACATACTTGTCCGCTTCCCTCTTCAGGCTTTCCAGCGAAATGGAACGCACAAGATCGTTCAGCTCCTTCAGCGCCGATGTGTAGTCGGCTATCATCTCCGGCGTAATCTTCCTGCCGGTGATCGTCTGCGCATCCGCCCTGAAATCCCCGATGGGAAAAACGAGCACTTCCTCCTTCAGCTCCGGGCATACCAGATAGAGATCATTGCTGCCGCGGTCATAGGAAGCCTGCAGATGATACAGCTCCGTGTCATTAAAGAGAAACGCTGCCTCAAGATCAGCTCCGCCTGTTTCATTGGAGGTGCCCCTCAGGGAAAGCTCCGCACTGTCGATCCACGACATATCATCCTCGGAACGATAGTGATCCGCGATAGCGTCACGCATTCCGTCGGACGCGGCGACACAGATTGTTCCTTCAAAATCCGGAATCCTGATCGATTCCGCCTTCTCACCGGCCTGTTCTTTTATTTCCTTCAGAATCTTTCCCGGATCGATATTCTGGCTGTCGGTCTGAGCCGGGAATCCGAAAACAGTCCCCGACACCAATGATGCGGAAAGAACCAGCGCAGACACAGTACACAAAGCAGGCTTTGTCTTCATCCTGTCATTTCCTCCTGTCCGGCAGACCACTGCCGTGTCTTTTGGTTAAGTTACTATAACAAAAACATCTCTTTCACGCAATCCGAGAATGTGATAAAGTGTTCTGGAAACAATGATACGATTACAGGGAAAGGAACCTTAGTGATATGCCGATGAAGATCACGATTCAGAATATCCGCAAGAGTTACCACTCCTCTCAGATTCTGAATGGAGTGAGCATGGAGGCTGAGGAAGGCTCCATGACCTGTATCCTTGGAAAAAACGGGTGCGGAAAGTCGACACTGCTGTCGATTCTGGCCGGTATCGTACGCGCGGATTCCGGTTCCTTCCTGTTCCGGCAGGGGGATTCGCCGGACATTGACCTGTTCCGGCGCCGGATGGACGCGTCCCGCCTGATCGGATATGTCCCTCAGTCCACGCCTCTTCTGGAAGAGCTGACAGCCCTGGACAATCTGCGTCTGTGGTATACGGGCGGGAAAAGCGTGCTCCGGCAGGAACTGGAATCCGGGGTTCTGAAAGATCTTGACATTGACAGTTTTCTGCATAAAAATGTCCGTACGCTGTCCGGCGGTATGAAGAAACGTCTGTCGATCGGGTGCGCGCTTGCCCACCATCCCAGGATCCTTCTTCTGGATGAGCCGGGCGCGGCGCTGGATCTGATCGCGAAGGATCAGATTGTCACCTGGCTGAAAAAGTTCTGTACACAGGGAGGAATCGTGCTTCTGGCTTCCCATGAGCTGGGGGAAATCGAGAACTGCAGCAGAGCCTATGTGCTGAAAGACGGGTGTGCCGAACCTTTGGATCACAAAGTCGGAGGGGTTCATCTTGCTGCGCTCCTGTGACAGTTAAGAAGTGTTCCGCGGCAGCCTGCGCACCTTGTATCCGTTATTCATGAACAGACCTGAAAACCGGAAGGATCTCAATGAAGCGTTTCCTGATTTATACAAAGCTGCGTCTGAAAGCAGTGATGAAGATATTTCCGTCCATGTGCATCATGACTCTTCTTCTTTGTCTGTCTCTGGGCGGTATGCTCTATATGCAGTCAGCCACATCTCTGACCTTCTCCGAGGGAGACGAAGATGCCAGGGTCTCGATCGGCATAGCGGGCGTGGATGATTCCGGCGCTTTCGGCGCCGCGTTTCCCGTTCTCCTTAAGATGGATCCCTCCAAGTCGGAGGTCAACTTCATCCTGTATGACACAAAGAAAGAAGCAGTGGATGCCATCCGGAAGCATGAGATTCTCTCTGCGATCGTGATCCCGGACGGTGTGGTCAGCACGCTTCTTGCCGGCGGCCTCGACCGGATGACCCTGATCGTACCGGCATCCTCCGCCGGTCTTGAAGCACTCATCATGCGGGAGCTGTCAAAGTCCGTTTCCACGATTCTGGGAGCCATGAACAGCGCGAGCAACGTGCTTTCCGATTATTATGTCGCTTCAGGAACCACGGATCCGGAGATCATCAGCAACGCGCAGACCGATCTGCTCCTGACCTCCATGCAGGATATGATCCACCGCAATCATATGTTCAAGATACGATATGTCAGATCCGAACAGCAGCTCTCCATCGAGAGCTTCTACCTGGTCTCAATGGTACTTCTTCTGTTTCTGCTGACCGGAGTGATGTGCGCAGGTTCCTTCATCAGATCGGACTATGCCCTTCCGAAGCTTCTCAATCTTCGAAGGCTCGGCTCCTCCAGACAGGTTCTCGCGGAATACATCAGCCTGGCTGCTCTGCTTGCCTGCCTCAGCGCGCTCTTTCTTCCGCTGATCGGTCTTGCGCTCAGCCATATGCCTATCACCTTTTCCGCTTTCGGCCTGACACCGGAAACCTTTCTGAAGGGGTTTATGCTCTTCTGCCTCAGATCTGTCCCGGTACTGCTTCTCGCCTGTGCCATAGATCTGTTCCTCTATGAGCTGTCTGAGACCCTCATTGCAGGCGTGCTTCTTCAGTTCCTGGTGATGATCTCCCTCAGCTATCTGTCCGGTGTCTTCTACACCGTTCAGACGATGCCCAAGTCGCTGCAGGCTCTGCAGCCATATCTGCCGACCGGGCAGGCGCTTTTGTATATGCAGTATACCGCCAAGAAAGGAAGTGCCGTCGGAAAGAGTCTGCTCTTCGTGATACTCTGGACGATCCTGTTTTTATTTGGCTCCTATCTGCTCAGAAAATGGAATGTTGCCGGAAAGAGAGGCGCCAGATGAAAAAGTGCAGGCAGTTTTTCCTTTGGATGGTTTTACTGAATAAAAGAATCCTGAAACAGCCCCTGTTTCTGATCCTGATTGCCCTGGTGCCGCTTCTTGTTTTCGGCGTAGGGCATCTGTCGCAGGAGTCCTCAAGCCTGGTGACGGCCGCGATCGCTCCCGGTTCCGGGGAGGACGAGGCATCTGCCCTTCTGATCAGTTCCCTGGTGGACTCCAGTTCTTCTGCGGTGCGGTATCTTTCCTGCCGGGACGAAGAGGAACTGCTTCATGCGCTGACCACCGGCAAGGCGAGGATCGGATTCCTTCTTCCGGAGAATCTTGACGCTCTGTTTGAAGCCTACGCATCTCAGAAAACAAAAAATCTCTCCGCCGGCGCCCTTGCCCTGCTGGGTTCATTGCTGGGGGAAAGCTCCGCCTCGGAGGAAATGAAGGCAAACGCGATTCAGTCATTTGCCGCGACGAATGATGTCATCTCCAAGATAACGAGGGAGCAGCTGTTCGGTAAGCTCTATCCTTCCCTGGAGACCGCGGTTCTGAAGACCTGGCTGAAGATTCATCCGGAAGTCGGCAGCATGACTGCCGCTCAGAGAGAACAGTTTGTAGACGAGACCCTTGCCTCCTACGAGACAGACTATGATTTCTTTGATCTGGAGTATATGGACGGTTCCCCGGTTCGCGATGATGAGATCGACCGGTTTATCGCGTCTCCGATGCGGGGACTGCTGGCTGTCCTCCTCACCCTGGCCGGGCTGGCCGCTATCCTTTACCTGACGCAGGACTGCCAGTGGGGCCGTTTTGTATGGATCCCGGCGCATCTGCACCCGGTTTTCCATTATCTGTACCTGCTTATCCCGCTTGTGGATGTCGCAGCCGCGGTTCTGGCAGCCCTGTTTCTGGGGGGAAGCTTCACCCATATTGCAGTTGAGATTCCCGCCCTGCTCCTGCTGATCCTGCAGATTGGCGGCTTTTCCAATCTGCTTCGTGTTCTGCTCCGCAGGAAGGATTTCATGGCATCCTCGATTCCCATCGTCATCTGCGCCTGCCTGTTCCTGACACCGGTTTTTGTCGACCTTACGATCCTTGAGCCGCTCCAGATGCTGCTTCCGCCCTATCTCTATCTGAAAGCGATTCACGGCAATCTTCCTTTGTGGTACATGGCAGTGTATGCGGCCGTTGCCGGCGCGGTTTCGATCCTGGCGGACAGGACGAAGCAGATCGCTGAATAAACCAGTGCAGCGTCTCAACGACAGGTTTATGAATCCTTTGCGTTCCCGAAGATCCGGAGCAGATTCAGGAACAGGTTGATCACATCAAGATAGATATCGATCGCGCTGTCAATGGCGTTGTCCACCGTATGCGGGAACTGCTGGGAGCGGTACACATCATATCCGATATACAGGGAGAACAGACCTGCGCAAAGGATCGTCACCGCCCTGTTCACTCCGGGAAGAAAGATCGAGATCAGGAACCCGAACAGCACTCCGATCAGGCCAAAGAACAGAATCGATCCGAGCTTCTCAAAGAACTGCGGGAACAGAGCTCCCGCCGCAACCATGATTACCGTCACCCCCGCTGTCGTGATAAACGCGTGCCAGACAACGGAAGGGCTGTAGCCACCCAGCACAACCGCCTCCGCGACAACCAGCCCGACCGGAACGACGATCATATTATATCCCAGGAAGCTGACAAGAGGATTCTCGGATCTGTGCGCGATGATCACCCCCGCGATCACCATCACGAAGTATATGATGAAAAAGGTGATCGGATTGACCCGGTCAAACACAAACCGTACGATTGATTCCCTGCACAGGATCGCGTTGATCGCCACTCCATACAGAACCGCCGCGGTCAGTATCAGATTATAGGCACGAAGCGAAATGATCCTTCCGGGATCCACGACCGCATTCAGGCGTTTCGCTCTTGCTTCAGCTGACAGACTATTCATTTTCATTGTGAGCTTTCCTCCTTCTTTCGATTCTTTTGTTTCTTTTGATTCTTTAGTTTCTTTTGATTCTTTTGATTCTTCCTGTCAATCTCACCACCCGCATGATTGCATCCGGGCGGAGGCGTCGTTTTGTAAAGGTCGATACTGTTCACGGTTTGATCCCAATTATACCCATGGCGCTTACAATCTGCAAGTAACAGTGCTATACTGGGCTGGTGACCTGCGACGTATGCCCCGGCCTGCGGATGACTTCTGCATTGACGGCTGATTTTACAGCCCCGGCCTGCGGATGGCTTCCCCATTGACGGCTGATTCTGCTGCTCCGGCCTGCGGATGGCTTCCCCATTGACGGCTGATTCTGCTGCTCCGGCCTGCGGAT
>CAJOQO010000097.1 GCA_905236545.1 uncultured Lachnospiraceae bacterium | reverse complement strand
CCGGAGCGCGTAATCATCTTCCGGGTGCCGTGGCTGGATGACCAGAACCACGTGCAGGTGAACCGCGGCTACCGCGTTCAGTTCAACAGCGCCATCGGACCGTACAAGGGCGGCCTCCGTCTGCATCCGTCCGTGAACCTGTCCATCATCAAGTTCCTCGGCTTTGAACAGATCTTCAAGAATTCCCTGACCGGTCTCCCGATCGGCGGCGGCAAGGGAGGTTCTGATTTTGATCCGAAGGGAAAGAGTGACCGTGAGGTCATGGCGTTCTGCCAGAGTTTTATGACAGAGCTTTACCGTCATATCGGGGCGGATACGGATGTTCCTGCCGGTGATATCGGTGTCGGCGGACGTGAGATCGGCTTCCTCTATGGACAGTACAAGAGACTCACCGGTCTGTATGAAGGCGTCCTGACCGGCAAGGGCCTGACCTATGGCGGATCTCTTGCAAGAACGCAGGCGACCGGTTATGGCCTGATCTATTTCCTGGATGCGATGCTCAAGGCGAACGGGAAGTCGATCGAAGGAAAGACGATCGCTGTTTCCGGCGCGGGCAATGTTGCCATCTACGCGATCGAGAAGGCGCAGCAGCTTGGTGCGAACGTTGTGACCTGCTCCGACTCTACCGGATGGATCTATGATCCGGACGGAATCGATGTTGCGCTGCTTCAGGAAGTTAAGGAAGTGCACCGTGCGCGTCTGACAGAGTACAAGGAGAAGAGACCGGGTGCGGAATATCACGAAGGCAAGGGCGTATGGACTGTGAAATGTGATATCGCCTGCCCGTGTGCGACGCAGAATGAGCTGAATCTGGATGATGCGAAGACGCTTTATGAGAACGGATGCTTCTGCGTTGCGGAAGGCGCTAATATGCCGACCACACTGGATGCGACAGAATTCATTCAGAGCAGGGGAATGCTGTTCAGCCCGGGCAAGGCTTCGAATGCGGGCGGCGTTGCGACCAGCGCGCTGGAGATGAGCCAGAATTCCGAGCGTCTGTCCTGGACCTTCGAGGAGGTCGACAATATGCTGAAGAGGATCATGAATGATATCTTCGCGAACTGTGATGAGGCGGCAAAGCGCTATGGGATGGATGGCAATTATGTTGCCGGCGCCAATATCGCCGGTTTCCAGAAGGTTGCGGATGCGATGAAGGCGCAGGGGATCGTCTGACTGATCCTGGGGAAACACTGATATCATCAGTGTTTCCCTTTGTTTTATCCCGTTTCGAAGCAGAGGAAGCAGGGCAGGAAAAGCCCTGTCGGAAAAACATGGTCCGCCGGACGGAGCAGCCCTTCATCAGATGAGCAGCCTCGTCCGTTCTTCCTCTTCTTCCATCCCGTATGGCTGTGACATGCCTGTCATCTCACTGGTATAGGACAGCATGACAGCGGCCCTTCCTGAGTCGGATTCACAGTATACCCTGAACCGTCCGGACTGTATCATCTCCAGATGGCGCTGCGGCTGCGCTCCCGGGAGGGCAATCATGCAGGAGGAGGTTCTGCTTACGATCCGGATGCCGTCATCCAGGGGGGTGATGATCACTTTTTCCAGATTCGCGCCGTAGAGCAGATCATCCTGCACGAGCTCGGAAAGACGTACCTTGCTTCCGTATTCCCCCAGATCCGCCATGGCTTGCGCGGGCATGCCGAAGATCTTTTCATTTTCTCCACGAACGTACCATTGCAGGCTCCCGGACAGCTGCGCTGTTTTCTGAGGAGCGTTTCGAAGAAAGAGGAACAGAACAATAAGAAGGATTCCTCCTGCCGCGGCAAATACCAGATAATAGACGGACGGGATCACCGCCTGAATCTGTACGGAAAAAGAGAGAGCCGCCTGATCCGGATCGTCTGCTTCGTATGAAGAGGAGGAAAAGCCGGAGCTGTTATCCGGAAGGATCCCGCTCGACACATCGGAGAAAGCGCCCGTCCGGGACGGCTGTGCGATCACATGGATCCGTGAGATCCCGTTTTTGAGTCCGCTCAGCAGAAGACGGTCTCCTTCCACTTTACAGGTGACAAGAGAATTGTCCTCCGCGTATGCGGTGTATCTGAGGGTATTCGGATATCCGGCCGATGCCGCATCCAGCAGGAAAAGATCAGACAGCTTCACCTCGGCTGTGCACAGGTTCGGAAGCAGTCCGCTGAGAAGAACCGGTCCATCAATGGATCCGATCGTATGCACCGCCGGAACAGGAGGTGATTCCGTTTCGGATTCTGTCTCCGGTTCTGTCTCTGTCTGAGCTTCGGTTTCAACGTTCTCAGACTCAGATTCTTCTGCCCTGGCATCATTGAGTGCTTTCAGGGTCGCATACTTCGATAATTTCTGAAACACATCCTCCAGCTGCGCCGCACTGTTTACATCCGTTGCGGTTCCGCCTGTCTTATCCGCCATATAGTGCAGCAGCTTCTTATCCATTTTTCCGGAAAGATCCAGGGCAACTGTATGAATGACAATGTCATTTTCACCGGATTCTTCAACAGCCATTAATGCCTGGGTGAGGGATCGTTTTTCTGCTGCCTCCTCATCCGCTTCCTGCGGAAGATCGATCTCACCGTCTGTCAGGAGAAAAATGCTGCGGATACGTGCGGAGGGTTCTTCTTCTGTGAGAAGGGAGACCGCTTTTTCCATCGCTTTGCCGATATCGGTGTCTCCCGTGGTATATTGCAGGGAATGCAGTTCCTTTGCCACTTCATTTTCCTTTGATGTAAGGTCTAACCGGGTCAGGGGAACTACTTTCTGCAGGGTGTCTGAGAAGGTGACAAGTGCTGCGCGGGATTCTCCTGCGATGCTGAGATCTCTGATAAAATCCAGCGCTGCGCTCCGGCAAAGATACTCCGGGTCGGACTGCTTCATGGAACCGGAGACATCGATGACAAGGACTGCGTCGGTTCCGGGTTCAAATGGAGTCGGATTCGGCAGGATCATCCGGTTTTGTGACGCGAAAGCATCCGGGGCCGAAAAGAGAAGGGGCAAAATGAGGGCAGCAAGAAGGGACGTTAACATTCTGCGCATAGTGATACCTCCTGAAGTGAAATCAGATAAGAAGTGGAAGTGGACCTGAACCGGAAGAGGACCTGAACCGGAAGTGGACCTGAACCGGAAATGGATCCGAACCGGAAGTGAACCTGAATCAGAAGAGACAATATACAAGGAGAAACAGAGACACCGAAAGAGAAGCAAAAAGAGACATAGAAAGGGACGTAAAAGGAGACACAGAAAGGAACGTAAAAGGAGACACAGAAAGGGACGCAGGAAAAGAAGAAGGGAAATGCAATGACTGCGATTTTTGCAGGGTGATGAAGTGAAGATGCCTATACTGTAGCGCCGTATCTTCAAAAAATCAAGCGGTGATTCATGGTTTCACAATTAGAATGGGGTTCCCGTGTGACATGTAACGTATGCCCCGGTCTGCAATGTATGCCCTGGCCTGCGATGTATGCCCCGGCCTGCAATGTATGCCCCGGCCTGCAATGTATGCCCCGGCCTGCGGAT
>CAJOQO010000096.1 GCA_905236545.1 uncultured Lachnospiraceae bacterium | reverse complement strand
GACGCCCCGTGCCGGCCGCGTCTCTCCTGTGATCAGGTCGATGTATTCCTCGTGTTCATCGATCCAGGCGGTCTCATCCCTGTCGCTGAAGTTAAACAGCGCGATCAGCTTCTCTCCCTCATAGTACCGTCCGATCCCGAGGACATGATCGTTCCAGGTCTCAACGACCCACACATCGGCCATATCCCGGAACGCCGGATGCTTCAGGCGGAGCTTCTCCAGCAGCTTCAGTTCCCGGAACAGCCTGCCCTGAACCGTCTTTCTGCTCTTTCTCTTCTTCGCCTTTTCCCAGTCGAAGCCGCCGCGGTGAAGGTAACGCGAATCATCCCATTTCAGCGGATCTTCATGATAGGTATAATCATTCTCCTGCGCGATCTCATCCCCGGAGTACAGAACCGGGATCCCGCTCTGGGTGAACAGAAATGCATGCAGCATGATATCGAGTCTGAGTGCCTTCTCCAGCTTTCCCTCATCCTTCTCGTACAACGCAGCCTCGATTCCGCACAGGCTTGCGGTCGTTCCGCACAATCTGGCGTCTCCCAGCCTCGGATCGTCATTGTACAGCTCTCCCCGCGCGTCCGACTGGAAAAGAAGTCCGCGGAAATAATCGTTCAGGAATCTTTTATGCGCTACCTCATCAACTCCAAACTGCTTCAGAAACGCGTAATCCAGCCCCCACCCGATATCATCATGACAGCGCAGGTAATTCAGGAAGGTATACTCCTTCGGGAGCGCGAATACCGTTTCGAGCTGATGCCTCAGGAGGCGGACATCCTTCGTCGCGACGGTATGCCAGGTCGTCGCCATCGTGGTAACGTTATAAAGGATATGGCACTCCGGCTTGTCTACCGATCCGAAATACGGCACCACCTTCGACGGTTCCATCACCACCTCTCCGAGAAGAAGCGTGCCCGGACAAACCACTTCCGCCGCCATCCGCATGATCCGCACCAGCGTATGAACCTGGGGAAGATTGCGGCAGGGGGATCCCAGCTGCTTCCAGATATACGGCACCGCGTCAAGGCGAATGATATCAACGCCTTTGTTGCAAAGGTTCAGCATATTGTCCGTCATGTCATTAAAGACCATCGGATTCCAGTAATTCAGATCCCACTGATAGGGATAAAAGGTCGTCATGACAACCTTCCCCGCCTCCTGGCACCAGGTGAAGTTCCCGGGAGCCGTGGTGGGAAACACCTGGGGAACGGTCTTCTCGAATTCATTCGGGATCGTCCAGTTGTCAAAAAAGAAATACCTGTCCTGGTACTCCTTCTCACCGCTCCTCGCCCGCCGCGCCCACTCATGATCCTCACTGGTGTGGTTCATGACAAAGTCCAGGCACAGGCTCATGCCCCTCCCGTGGCAGGCATGGGCCAGATCCTCCAGATCCTCCATCGTCCCGAGCGCCGGATCCACGCTTCTGAAGTCTGAAACCGCGTAACCGCCGTCGCTGCGGCCCTCCGGACTCTGAAGAAGCGGCATCAGATGCAGATAGTTGACGCCGCATTCATGAATATAGTCCAGGTGCTCCTCCACTCCCTTCAGGTTTCCGGCAAAGCACTGGGTGTACATGAGCATGCCGATCAGGCTGCCGTCCTTATACCAGGCCGGGAGCGCCTCCCTGGACTCATCCAGGCTCCTGAGCTCATCACTGCGCTCTGAATAGTTGCGGTAAAGCATCGTAAGGAAATACTCAAACGCCTCCTCATCTCCATGGTAAAGCTCACCATAGAGCCATTTCATCTCATCATAACACCTGGAAAGCCGATTCGTGAATGCTTCGTCCCAGTTCTCTCTTGCGGTCATATCTTTCCCCTCTCAGGACCCTTCCTCCCTCTGCCTGATCAGCTTCTGTCCAGGACATCCGGTGGCAGCCCTTAACTGAATGACATATAAACAAGTCGCACGATCCTTACATCATTGAAGTGTAACGATTCAGCACCCCCATTGCTCAGAACACTTCGTGTTCTTCGCTGCAGGCGGACATAGCGGTTTCACCACATTACAGTTATTATAAAACACGAACTGCCTTCTGAGATACATCTGCTTCGGAATCCGGGCATAGAAATTGAAAACATTTTCCAATCGATCAGTCGTCACTTTGACGACCGTATCCCGCAGCCGGAAGATCCCTGCCGCATTCAGAGCCTTTCTGTATGTCCGTCAGAGCGCTCTCATGACATCCGGAAGATACGCTGTCACGTCTCCTGCTTTCATGCAGCGTTTTCCCAGCGCCTTTGCTGCCTCGTCTCCGGCCAGGGCATGAAGAAGAACGCCTGCCCTGGCTGCGTCCGCCGGGTCAGCGCCCTGCGCAAGGAGGCTTCCGATGATTCCGGTAAGCACGTCCCCGCTGCCGCCGGACGCCATCCCGTCATTGCCATAGAGGTTCAGCCACGCCTGTCCATCCCCGGCAATGACCGTTCTGGCTCCCTTCAGGACAGTGACGCATCCTGTCTCCGCGCAGCAGGACAATGCATATCCGACCGGGTCTGCCGCCACCTCCGCCGCACTGTGCTCACCGCACTCCAGACGCGCGCAAAGACGGCTCATCTCACCAGGGTGCGGTGTGAGAACGGAGCGTTTCGGTACCGACCGGAAAAGAGAAGGCTCCTTCGCGATCAGATTCAGGGCGTCCGCGTCCATCACCAGCGGACCTCTCCATTCATCCAGCACCTCTGTCAGGAGAGTGCGGCTCACGCTGCCCTGCGAAAGCCCCGGACCGATCGCGACAGCATCCGCCCACTCCAGGCAGGATAAGAGATCGATGTCCTCCGTCCATGACGCAAAGAGCGCTTCGGGAAGGGAAGACTGCAAAACCACCCGGTTCGCCTCGTCAGACAGGATCTTAACCAGGCCGCATCCGCCCCGCAGGGCCGCTTCTCCTGCCAGGTACGCCGCGCCTGCCATGCCCCTGCTTCCGGCGATCAGGAGCAGTTTTCCGCAGGTTCCCTTATTCGCGTCCGCTCTGCGCCGGGGAAGGAGATCACGAAGATCCTCCTTTTCCAGGGCAAACACCGGCTCCTCCTCCCACTTCACGCTTTCATCCGTGATTCCGACATCCCTGACCAGAATCTCGCCGCTCAGATACGCGCCAGGGTACAGCATCAGTCCAAGCTTTTCATACTGCATCGTCACAGTCAGATCCGCCTCGACCGCACAGCCGAGAATCTGGCCGGAATCGGCGCTCACGCCGGAGGGGACATCGATGGAAATGACAGGAGTTTTCACCCGGTTCACTGCGCTGATCACGTCCGCGTAGCGGCCGATCACCTCTCTTTTCAGCCCGATGCCGAAAAGCGCGTCCAGGATCAGGTCATAGCCTTTCAAAGATGCATCGTCCGGCAGCTCCCTCCCCCCGTACCGCGCGAAGATCTCTGCCTGCAAGGCAGTCTGCTCTGTCCGGTGGTCATGTTTCCCGACAAACAAAACATCCGCTCTTCTTCCTGTCAGGTTGAGAAGCCGTGCCGCAGCATATCCGTCTCCGCCATTATTCCCGCTGCCGCAGATCACGAGGATCCGGGCAGCGTCCGGAAAGCGCTCCAGAACAACGTCTCTCACCGCGATCGCAGAGCGCTCCATCAGCACTGCCGAAGGAACCTTGAAGGTATTTGTCGTCGTCTCATCGCAGGCCTTCATCTGCCGTGCATTCAAAAGATAGCGCATCTTTTCCTCCCTCATAAAAACCCCGGGGCCGTACTCTAGTATAACGCTAGGAACGTTCCCGGGGTATTCCAATTCTTTATTCAGCAGGACACGTTACGATAGAAACGATCCATGCTGTTCTGTTTCCTCTCATCAGAGCTTTACGTTGTAGAAGCTGGCTTTCCCGCGATACTCTGCCACCTCGGCAAGCTCTTCTTCGATTCTGATCAGCTGGTTGTACTTCGCGATACGGTCGGTACGGCTCAGGGAACCGGTCTTGATCTGTCCCGCGTTGGTCGCAACGACAAGGTCAGCGATCGTAGAGTCCTCGGACTCGCCGGAACGGTGGGAGACAACCGCAGTGTAGTTATGCTCCTTCGCCATCTCGATCGCGTCGAACGTCTCTGTCAGAGTTCCGATCTGGTTCAGCTTGATCAGGACAGCGTTCGCAACGCCGAGCTCGATCCCCTTGCGGATGAAGGTCGTATTGGTGACAAACAGGTCATCGCCTACCAGCTGGATCTTGTCGCCCAGACGATCGGTCAGCTTCTTCCAGCCCTCCCAGTCATTCTCAGACAGGCCGTCTTCGATGGAAATGATCGGATACTTCTCAACCCAGCCGGCATACAGCTCGATCATCTCGTCGGAGGTCTTCTCACCCTCGCCGGAGCGGGCCAGATCATAAACGCCCTTCTCAGCGTTGTAGAATTCGGACGATGCCGGATCCATCGCGATGCCCATATCGACGCCCGGCTTGTAGCCGGCAGCCTTCATCGCCTCGACGATCATCTCAAGCGGTTCCTCGTTGCCGTGCTTGCAGGAAGGAGCATAGCCGCCCTCATCACCGACGCTGGTCGCATAACCGCGCGCCGCACAGACCTTCTTCAGAGCGTGGAACGTCTCAGCACCCATACGAACCGCTTCCGCCTCAGTCTTCGCGCCGATCGGCATGATCATGAACTCCTGCATGTCAACGGAGCCGTCCGCATGCTTTCCGCCGTTCAGAACGTTCATCATCGGAGTCGGGAGAACCTTTGCGTTCGGTCCGCCGAGATACTTGTACAGCGGAAGTCCGCAGGAGTCAGCCGCTGCGCGCGCAACCGCAAGGGAAACGGACAGCGTCGCGTTCGCACCGAGCACCTTCTTGAACTCGGTTCCATCCAGCTCGATCATAACCTTATCGATCTTTGACTGGTCAAAAACGTTCATTCCGACGATCTTCGGAGCGATCTTCTCATTGACATTGGCAACCGCCTTCAGAACGCCTTTTCCGCCATAGCGCTTCTTATCGCCATCGCGAAGCTCCACCGCTTCTCTCTCACCGGTGGAAGCACCGGACGGAACGATCGCGCGTCCGAACGCGCCGGACTGCGTGTAGATCTCGCACTCAACGGTGGGATTGCCGCGGGAGTCAAGCACTTCACGGGCAACTACTTTCTCGATAGCGTCTGCAAATACATTCATAATAGATTCCTTTCCCCGTTCCAAGGAACGGCACTGGTAATGGATCCCGGACACCCCGGGGTTCTGTGCTTCCGGGCGGACACGCGAATCTGGTATCCGACAACGTACTTTATTATAAGGCTTTTTGAGGGTGATTGCCACCCCTTTCTTCAGATATCGGGGTATACCCCGTCCTCCTTGAGTTTCCTCATCGCTTCCACGACGTCTTCCTTGTCCTGCGAATATGTGACTCCGTGCCAGACATCATGTACGGTAAGGACCTTCACCCTCGCTCTGCCCTCTTCCATCAGGTCATTTACGACGAACGGGAGGAAATACTCACATCCTGCCGGATTCTTCTCAAGCTCTGTATCG
>CAJOQO010000095.1 GCA_905236545.1 uncultured Lachnospiraceae bacterium | reverse complement strand
GCAAGGAGCCAAAGCTCCGCATTGGATTTTGACAATGCGATCACTTTTTGGGGTACAGCAGTGGATTCTCCCTCTGCCTTCGTATCCACCTTTTTCGGAGCAGCGCATCCGCCAAGCAGCATGGCGCAAAACAACATAAGAAGGATCCTTCTGCTAATTTCCCTCAAAAGCATTCCATATCGTTTCATCCAGTTTCTCCTGTCCTACACGATCGATCGTAAATTTAAAGCGCTCTCCGGGAACTGCATTTTCTTTAAAGAATTCAAGGGCAGCATCGCAAATTCGAAATAATGTGTCCTGATCTTCCACAAAAGGAAGCACGGTCACTCCCTTACTGATCTTGTTCCCGAACAGGCCGCCGAAGCTCAGCAGATAACCCGGAGCCGTTTCGTACGCATCCGTAGGGCAGCTGAAAGCACATCTTCCGCAATAATTACATTTTCCCCGATCAATTTCTATATTGCCGTCTTCGATACGAATCGCTTTCTCCCTGCACACCTTTGCGCAGACACCACAGGAAATACACTTCTCCTGTACCCAGCTGACACGAACGCCGCCCTTGATCCCCAGATCGTTTTCTTCCGCTTTCAGGCAGTTATTCTGACAGCCTGTGATCCCGAACTTAAATTTGTGCGGCAGCTCTTTTCCGAAATACCGCCTGTTCAGTTCCTGCGCCAGTTCTTCTGTCTCGATACATCCGTTCGGACATACCGCCGATCCCTGACAGGCAGTAATTGTTCTCACCCTGGGGCCGCAGACACCGGGACTTGCGCCTCCTTCGGCCAGAGCCTCTTTCACCTCATCAATGTCTTCAAGCCGGATAAAAGGAATCTCTATCCCCTGCCTGGAGGTGAGATGGATGTATCCGCGGCCATATTTTTCCGCAACTTTTGTTATAGCTGTTAGCTGACTGGCGCTCACCTGTCCTCCGACAACCGACAGTCGGAGCGAAAAATGATTTTTCTGTTTCTGGCGCATGAAACCGCCCTTTTTCAATGTTGAATAATCCACTGCCATATCAGTCTCCCACTTTCCGAATATACAGTTCATAGGTTCCGTCTTCATTATCTTTAAGCTTCAGGATCTGATGGCCCTCATCCTTGACGCTTCTGGGTACATTCTGCACCGGTTCTCCGTCATTTAAATGCACCTGCAGGATCTGTCCGTCCTCCAGCTCCTCCAGAGCCACTTTCGTCTTCACAAATGTGACCGGGCAGACCACATCCGTAATATCTACTTTTTCCGTCGGCGTATACGCAGCATCAGCCATTTTCAACCTCCTGAACAATCACCAGTTCTTCTTTTCGTACCACTTTGTCTCCATTTACAGATTCCACATGAAATGCATTCAGGACCGGCCTTTCCTTCTCCTCCAGAGAAAGGATCAGATATGACGCATTTGGGTCATTCGCCAGCCTTTTGTCTTCCTCGGAAGGTCTGGAAGGCGTTTCCGGGTGAGAATGCCAGTTTCCAAGCGGCTTAAGGCCTTCCGCCCGCATTTCCCGGACTGCCTGCAGCTGCTCTCTTGGATCGATGGAAAAATGTTCATTCGTATGATCGGTATTTGTGAGAAGATAAACCTTCCTGATTTCTCTGCTTCCATCCTCTTTATCATATCCTGCAATCAATCCGCAGGCCTCATCCGGGAGCTGTAACAATGCATAATTATATATTTTTTCAAATTCTGATTTTTGTATTGTTATTCTCATATTCAAGACTCGTTTGCGGGAGTTCATTTCTTCAGTTCACACGCCGCCTGTTCATAATCAATCAGTTTCGTGATCGTCGGATGATCCGAGCATACTGCGCAGCCGCTCCCACGGGGAGGCAGTTTGATCTTGCGAAACTGCATAGACAGTGCGTCAAAGGTCAGCAGATATCCGGCCAGCAGTTCTCCGGCTCCCGTAATGTATTTGATCGCCTCCATTGCCTGGAGCGATCCGATCACGCCGCCCATAGCACCGATCACGCCGGCCTGTCTGCATGTAGGCACAGCATCCTTCGGCGGCGGATCCTTAAAAATACAGCGGTAACAGGGGCTTTCTCCCGGAATGACTGTTGTGAGTTGTCCCTTAAAGCGGATGATCCCCGCATGAGAGAACGGTTTCCCTGCCATGACACATGCATCATTGATCAAAAATTTCGCCGGGAAATTATCCGTCCCGTCCAGAATGAAGTCGTACCCTTCTATCAAATCTAAAATATTATCGCCGGTAACAAATTGATGATAGGTGTTAACGGTCACATCCGGATTGATCTGCCGCATGGTCTCGGCCGCCGAATCCACCTTTTTCTTTCCAATATCCTCTGTCGTATGTATCACCTGCCGCTGGAGGTTGGAAAGATCCACGACGTCCGCGTCCACAATTCCGATCGTCCCTACCCCCGCAGCCGCCAGATACAGGGCTGCAGGCGCCCCCAGACCTCCGGCGCCGATGATCAGCACTTTTGAGGCGGTCAGCTTCTTCTGGCCTTTCACGCCGATCTCTTTTAAGATAATATGCCTGGAATATCGCTCCAGCTGTTCATTGGTAAATGCCATTACTTCCCTCCTCCCATAAAGTAAAGGAACTCCACCTCATCACCTTCATGAAGAATCCGGTCTGCAAATGACCCTGACTCAATAAATTCCTCGTTCACGGACACTGTCACATACTGCGGGGTCTCCACCTTCTCCTGTTCGATCAGTGCCGCGACAGTAAGATTTTCCGCAACTTCCTTTTTTTCACCTGAAACTATAATTTTCATCTTCTTTTCCCTCCCGAGAATTGTTTATCGCTTCTGTAAAATCAGCGATCAGATCGTCAGCGCTCTCTATTCCAACACTCACCCTTACGGTATCCTCATAGACACCGGCTGCCTGCATTTCTTCTTTACTTGCCTGGATGTACAAAGTCGATGCCGGATGGATGACCAGGGTCCTTACATCTCCGATATTGCTTGCGATACAGGCATACTTTAAAGAATTGATAATACGGAAAGCACGCTCCTTCGACCCTGCCCTGAAGCTCAAAATACCGCCTCCATACCCATCAAGAATATCCTTTGCCTCTTCATAACAAGGATGTGAAGGCAGCGTGAGGTAACTGACCTGTATTCCCTTCATCTGATCAAGTGCATGTGCCAGCCTGTCGGCATTCTCGCAGATCCTCTGCATACGCAATCCCAGCGTATCCGTGCCGATATAGCTTAAGAAGGCATTCATGGGAGCCATACACCCCCCGAGATTCTCCCAGGTATCCGTCCTGAGTCTTACGGAAAGCGCCAGCTTCCCAAACTTTTTAAACTCTCTCAGGGCAGTATGCTTCTCAAAGTTCCATCGAAATGTCCCGCCATCTACGATCACCCCTCCAATCGAATTTCCTCCTCCGTTTAGATATTTGGAAGTCGAATGGATCACGATATCCGCACCCAATTCCAGCGGACGAGCGATAAACGGCGTCGCGGTCGTAGAATCCACGATCAGTGGAATTCCGGCTTCATGCGCCAGGCGGGATATACTCGGAACATTCATAACCTTCAGGGAGGGATTAGAAATCAATTCTCCAAAAATCGCCTTCGTATGTGCATTGATCAGCGGCTTTACCGTTTCCTCTGTCAGATCTTTGACAGATACGATATGGATTCCCCATTTTTCAAGATCATGAAAAAGACCAATGGTTCCTCCATACAGACAGTTTCCGGCAATGATTTCATCCCCGCTCTCACAAATCGACAGGAGGGCGGCTGTGATCGCGGACATTCCGCTGCTGCAGCAAACAGCGCCGGCCCCTCCCTCCAGTTCCTGAATTCTTTGTTCAAATGCCGTAATGGTCGGATTGCCGATACGGGAATATGCATAGCCCATACTCTTGTGTAAAAAAACTCTTTCCAGTTCCTCCATACTGTCATAACGGAATGCTGTAACCTGCGAGATCGGTGGAAGGATCTCCCTGTTGGGAAAACCTTTGGATGTTTTTCCATGCAAAAGCTTTGTATTAAATCCACAGTCATATTCCATTTGATCACCATCCTCCCAATTTCCTGTAGCCGCAGTTTCATCATTATAAGAAAACGTAGTTTACCATATTCTCGTATAGAAGCCGATCCTTCTCAGGCCCGCTCTCCCGCAAATCCAGAATAGGTTTTGAATATAGCTTCTTTCGCAGCCCGACCTCCGTTTCTCTGTCAAGGCAATCTCCGGATATGACCGTGATAAGCCCTGCACGCTGAAGGATATCCGCGGTAAAAATAAGTCGCTCACCGCTTACACAGAGCCGCATGGTATGCATACCCTGTGAAAGAAGTTCCATTTCAATCTCCCCTGCCTTACGGGCATCGCTTGCAAGAATGAGAAAGGGCGTCTGTCCCATATACTTCGCGCGGACTTCAGGGCTGACCTCGGTCTCTCTCTGGTCATGACTGTCAATAATCGTCTCGATGACACCGCAGGCAGAGGTCGCGTTTGTCACCCGGTCGATCAGGATCAGTTCTCCCAGCGTCCGGTGATTGGAAAATGTATCGAGTACCGCAGGAGACGAAAGCTCTACAGAGCAGAGTGCAATCTCATTTTTCTGAAGGCTCTGGGCATTCCGATGCTCCCCGGTGTTCACGTCGATGATATAACGAATCCCTGTGATTTTCCCCGGGATGAGGCGTGTGCCCATCTTCACGAACATGGCGCGGCTGTTGATGAACCTCTCATCGTCCATCCATAGCAGTGTGGCGTCGAACCGGCTGGCCGTGCGGAGCGCCGTGCCCTTTGCAAGAACACTGCCGCGGGACACGTCGATCTCCTGATCGAGTTCCACCGTGACCGGCTGACCCTGGACAGCATACGCAGTCCGGTCTTCACCGACATAGATTGCCTTTACTGCTGCCCGGGTGCCGCTGGGCAGCGACGTCAGTTTATCACCCTCCCGAAGCTCTCCCGCCTCTATCTGTCCCTGGAATCCCCGGAACGTGTGATCCGGTCGGCAGACCCTCTGCACCGGCATATAAAAGCCCTCTTCACGGCTGACCGTATCGATTTCCACCGTCTCCAGATAGTCGAGCAGCGGTTCGCCGTCATACCAGCCCATGCGTTCCGATTTTCGGGTCACATTTTCCCCCTCCGTCGCGGAGAGAGGGATGATCTTTACGTTCTGAAGCCCCAGGTTATTTTTCAGCTCATCGATATGCGTACAGATCCTCTCGAAGGGCTCTTTCGCATACTCCGCCAAGTCCATTTTGTTGACTGCAAAGACAAAATACTGAATGCCCATGAGCGCACAGATCCTCGCGTGGCGCCGGGTCTGGACCAGAATGCCTTTCGTGGCATCGACCAGGATCACAGCAAG
>CAJOQO010000094.1 GCA_905236545.1 uncultured Lachnospiraceae bacterium | reverse complement strand
GACGGAACCGGTGGGATGAGACAGATACCTGAGAAACCAGGGCAGAACTGGGGGATGAGACAGATGCCTGAGAAACCGGGCAGAACCGGATGGATGAGACAGATACCTGAGAAACCGGGGCAGAACCGGGAGATGAGGATGTGCTGAGGGCCGGTATATAAACTACGATGGGAGGAGGATGCAGGGAAAATGAACACAAACCTTGCGGAGATCACGGGAGCAGAGCTGATGTGTCACATTGTGAACTATTTTCTGGTTCCGCTGTTCAGCGTGCTGATCTTCAGCAAACGTCATCAGGAACCGGTCCGTATGTCTGCCGCCTTTTTTGTGCGGTATGCGGCCTTTACGGTGTGCAATGCATTGATCACGAACCTCGGGATTCTCTTTGTGCGCTTTTTCTTCCACCGTGAGATCTTCCAGGCATCCGCGCGTTACACGATCGCTGCCCTGCTCGTGGCAATCGTGCTTCCCTATCTGTGGGATATCCTGAGCGCAGCATTCTCCCATGTCAGTTTTCATGTGGAACCGAGGGGGTAAATCCGTTAAGGGTGATTTGAAACCAGGCGCCCTTTAAAACGAAGCGCCACGCAAAACCATACATCCCGTAAAAGGAAGCATCACGCATAATCAGGTATCACGTAAAATACAGAAAGGAACCGGGACATTATGATGAAAAGAAGACTTCAATCTCTGCCAGCCTGCTTCACCTTTCTTACAGTCTGCTTCTTTTTCTTTTTGCTGCTGCTTTTGACTGCCCCGCGGCGGATTCAGGCTCAGACGGTGATCTCATTTGACCGAGCGAGCGTGAATGTCATGAAGGGGAAGAGCAGGCAGCTGGGGATCCGCTGCAAGGATAAGTATACCGTACGTTCAACCGATACCTCGATTGCGACGGTGACCCACAGCGGTCTTGTAAAGGGGAAGAAACCAGGCGACTGCGAAATTGTCGTGAAGAGTGGAGATGAGTCCGCGACGATTCCGGTTCATGTTCTGAGATCTCTTCGTTCGAAATCGGGGGAGTTCCTTTTCATGGGACACCGTGGATACCAGGATCAGTATCCGGAGAATACGATTCCTTCGTTTCAGGGAGCGCTTGATTACGGCGCTGACGGGGTGGAATTCGATGTGTGGTGTACGAAGTCACAGGATCTGCTCGTCTTTCATGATGCCACACTGAACAGGATGTGCAAAAAGAATGGTTCGATCCGGAGCCTTACCGATTCCTCCCGCCGCAAGTACAAAGTCACCAGACGCGGGAAGAAAGCATCCATTCCGACACTGGAGGAAACACTGCGCTTTCTGAAACAGAATGACGCATGGGCATTTATCCATCTGAAATATCACGGCGGTCCGGAATACTTCGGTGAGCGGGCAGACCTGGTGGCAGACTGTGTCCGTGAGACGGGCATGACGGAAAAGAGCGTCGTCTTCTGCAGTTCAGGATCCACGGTCTCATTTTTCAAAAAGAACCATCCGGATATTGCGCTGGGATTTTTCTATGGCGGGAGCTCCGCTGCGCAGGCAAGGTCTTATATGAGCAAGGCAAAGCGCTGGGGCGCGGACTGGTTCTATCTCTACCAGAAAGCGCCGATCACTTATCAGAATGTGAAGTTCGCTCATGAGCTTGGACTGAAAATCGGTCTGTACCAGACGACAACAAAGAAGCAGATTCTGGATCTTCTGGACTTTGGCGCGGACTTTTCCATGATGTATCATAAACTGATCTGAAGCTGCAGCTGAAAGCATGGCTGAAGCCACAGCAGAAAGCATGGATGAATCCGCAGCAGAAATCATGGATAATCCGCAGCAGAAATCATGGATGAATCCGCAGCTGAAACGGAAACGGGCCCGAAGGAAGATGCAATGGCATTCAGAGGAAGGAGAGAAGGATGGAAGAGAAGAAAACCTCTTTGCGTACCCTGGTGCGCGACTCTTATAAGAATCTCACTCTGAAAAAACTGTATCCTTCACGGTATCGCGCGGCCTGCAGGGCTGACGTGGTGCCGGGGCGCGTTGTATTTCTGGAGATCAGGGAAAAGAGCCTTTCGGATAATTTCCGGCTGATCCGCGCGGCGCTGGAAAAGCGCAGCGAGAAGCAGGATGAGCAGTGGGATATGTCTGTTATCTGCATCCGCGAGGGGATGGAAAACCGCGGCATCGTCATGAAGAACTGTCTGAATGCGATTCCGCAGCTGGCCAGGGCGCAGTATATCTTTGTGAATGAGGTTTCCTATTTTCTCAGCAGCCTTCCGATCCGTCCCGGGACAACGGTGATCCAGACCTGGCATGCCTGCGGTGCTTTCAAGAAGTTTGGGTACAGCGCGGTGGGTTCAGGCTTTGGGACAACAAAGGAGGATCTGGATAAGTACCCCGTGCATGGGAACTTTTCCTATGTTACGGTATCCTCGCCGGAAGTCGTGTGGGCGTACGCGGAAGCATTTCACATGGAAGACCGCCTGCAGCGGATCCTTCCGATCGGCGTCAGCCGGACCGATATGTTTTTCAGCAGCGCTTATCGCAGGAAGGCCTGCGGAAAGGTGGCGTGGATCCTGCGCCGGATGGCTCCCGAGCTGTTTCTTGAAGGAACGGGGGAACGGGGGAGATCGGATCCGGCAACCGGACGCCGGGAGACTTCGCGTGAGCTGTACGCGAAGCTGAGAGATGTGTACTCGGACCGTGCGGAGGACGCAGAGAAAGAGAACCAGACGCTGGTTCCGGGAAAGAAGATTCTTCTCTATGCGCCGACCTTCCGCGGCACGGTGGGGAAGGCGGCCGCTCCGGCGGCGCTTGACATTCCGCTGATGAAACGGGCGCTTGGCAGGGAGTATATTCTCCTGATCAATCATCATCCGTTTATCAGGGCGAAGGACCGGCCGAAAGTCCCGGAAAGCTGCCGGACATTTGCATTTGACATGACAGACCAGGTTGCGATCGAAGAGCTGCTCACCGCGGCGGACATGTGCATCACGGACTATTCTTCCCTGATCTTTGAATACTCGCTGTTCGAGCGGCCGATGATATTCTTCGCTTTTGATATGGAAAATTACCTGGATGAGAGGGGCTTTTATTATCCGGTTTCGGAGATGATGCCGGGACCGGTCTGCAGGACTACGCAGGAGGTCATCGATGTCCTGAAGCAGGAGAATGCGGAATTCGACCTTGCCCGGGTGCGGGATTTCAAGTACCGCTTCATGAGCGGCTGCGACGGACATGCCACAGCCAGGCTGCTGAAACTGCTGGAGAAATGAGCGGGCAGGATCGCTTAATCGATCCAACCGTACAGGTGAAGAACATTTCAGGATATGGATATGACCGGAAGAAAAATGAAAAAACTGATCCTGCTCTTTGCCGTTATTCTGTGCGCCGCACTCTTCGGTTTGCGGCAGATGCATGCCGCGGCTGTCACGCGTGAATCGGCGCAGATCCTCCAGGTGAACCTGCTTGCGGAGTTCCCTGTGCCGGAAGGCGGATCCTATGCAGAGGGAGGGACGGTGATTCCGTCGGGGTATCTTCTGTCCTATCTCAGCAAGGTTTCCAGCCAGCCGAATCCGCTTCAGCTGCTGAACGTCGGAAACTGGTCGGTCGCAGCGACAGCATCCGCGATGCTGGCGCATTCCAATGACATGTGCCATATTCCCAAACGGGGGGAGATCTATGTCACACCGATGAACCGGCCTCAGCTGGTGGTGCTCAATGACACGGATCTGACGGTGAAGTGCACGCTTGATGTTCCACAGAATTATCACGCGATCGGATATGACTCCACCTATGATTTCTATGCAGGGATCTATGTGACAGGAACAGGCGCGGAACGGGGACTGTACTGCGACATTCTGGACGGAACGTGCAGGAACGAGCTGAGCACATTTTCAACAGATTCCAACCTGACCTACCAGGGGCTGGCCGTCAAGGATTCGATGGTCTTCTATGCCTGCTGGGAGCGCGGTACCGTCAATGCAGTCTATGAGCCGGTCTATGACGGTGTTTTTCAGCCACAGGACAATGTGATCTATGTCTATGACTATTACGGAAATCTGCTGCGGACATTGCTCATCCCCATGCCGGAAGGCTACAGCAAGTTTGAACTGGAGGGAGTGTCCTTCCTGGGCGACCGGATGATTCTGCAGTTCAATGAGCTTCTGGCGGATAAGCCGAATGAGCGTCTGGTCGGAATCTACGAGGTGACAGGCGGTTATGTGACGCCTGGGGATGTGGCGGCGGCCAGATATGCCGCGCAGAGCCTGGAAGCGGAAAGAAAAGCCGCGGAGGAGGAAGCGGCCAGGAAGGCTGCGGAAGAGGAAGCCGCCAGAAAAGCCGAAGAGGAAGCTGCCAGAAAAGCCGAAGAGGAAGCCGCCAGAAAAGCCGAGGAAGAAGCGGCGGCAGCCGCGGAAAGGGAAGCTGCTGAGAAAAAAGCTGCAAAGGAAAGAGCAGCCTTCCGGAAGACGAAGAAAGCATTCGCAAAAGCCAGAACGAAAATTACGGATGCGGTCCGGCGGAAGAAGTCACTGAAGCTTCAGTGGAAGAAACTCAGATTTGGCGGGCGGAATGTGACAGAGTATGAAGTGCAGATCTGCCGCAGGGAATCCTTCCGGGGGAAGACGCTGAGAAAGAACCGTGCCGCAGGCAGCAGGCTGACGATCCGCGGGCTGGACCGGAGAACCGCTTATTATATCCGGATCCGTGCATGCTATGTTGTTGATGGAAAGACGTACTATTCCGCCTGGTCAAAGACAAAGAAGCTGAAGACGATGTGATGAGAAATGATCATGCGGAATCGATACGAATTGATCATAACGTCCCCCCGCTGAGGCTGCCTCAGCGGGGGGACTAATACTTCTCATCTATAAACGCACGTTTTTCTGCTGTTTCTATCTGACCACACGGACGTCAGCCGATATGGCTACCATACGTCGCCGGAATCCTCTTCGAGTGTAACCCCTTTGAGTCTGGTGATGAGATAGAGGAATTCTTCGCGCTGCCCGTCGCCTTCTGCGATCGGCTGCAGGCGGCTGCGGACTTCCTCGTAGTCGCTGCTTCCGGCATATTCACTCCCGCGAAGGAGCATCCCGGTCTGGGCGACTCCGGCGGCCCAGGACATGTTGTCGTCCATTCCGCGGACTTCATGGGCGGAGGTGACGGCAAGCTCTTTCAGATGGCTTTCTTCCGCATCCGGATCCTTGTAGCGGATGCTGACAGTGAGATATTCTCCGTCGGCAGGCGCCGGGGTTTCAGGGTCGTCTGTTTCACTCTCTGATGCAATTGCCAGAGTAACTGTGCCGGTGTCCTTTTCAGGCATCCCGTCTGGCGCATTTTCCGGGGCGCTGTCAGCGCTGTCCGTATGATCTGCGTTCGCAGCGTTAATTTCGCTGTCTGCTGTATACCTGCTGTGTGCGGAGGGAAGCTCCAGATCGCTGTCGGTGGTGACAAGCTCGTACAGGACAGTGACCTGCTGTCCGGCACCGACTTCGCCGCCGTCTTTCGTGTCATCCTCAAAGTCTTCCGCATCCATCAGGCGGTTCTCATATCCGACCAGGCGGTAGCCCCGGATGAAGGCCGGATTAAAGTCCAGCTGCACCTTCGCGTCCTTTGCGACGGTATTCAGGGTTCCTTTCAATGCGCCTCCCATCACGCGGCGCGCTTCCATATCACTGTCGATGTAGCTGTAATTGCCGTTGCCCTTATCGGCCAGTTCCTCCGCAAGAGCGTCGTTGTAGTTGCCGCTGCCGAAACCCAGAATGGAGAGGAAGATCTGCCCCTGCGCTTTCTCCTGTACCAGCGAGACAAGCTCGGAATCGTCTGTCTGGCCAAGGTTGAAATCCCCGTCCGTCAGGAGCAGGACACGGTTATTTCCTCCTTCGATAAAGGACTCTCTGGCGAGCTCATACGCGGTGCGGATACCGGCCTCTCCGTAGGTGCCTCCGTCTGCGGTCAGGCTGTCGAGCGCCCTGATGACCGCCTGTTTTCCCTCTTTTGTGCAGGCGGTCGGCTCAAGCGCGACCTCGCTGCTGCCTGCATAGGTGACGATCGAAACGGTATCCTGCTCATCCATTTCCGCCATCAGGTATTTGAGCGCGTCGACTGCCAGGGGCAGCTTGTCGGCGTCGTACATGCTTCCTGAGGTATCCACGAGGAAGACAAGGTTCTGGTCGGGAATCTCTTCCTGCGGAATGTCCTTTGCCTGCAGGCCGACGAGCATAAGCTTTGTCTGAGCGTTCCACGGGCAGTCGGCAATCTCGGCCGTGATCGTAAAGGTCTCGCCGTCTTCCGGCATCTCATAGCTGTAATTGAAATAATTGATCATCTCTTCGATCCGGACGGCATCCTTCGGCATCCAGCGGAGCGTGTCATCGAGTGTGTTGCGCCGGAGCAGTGCGTAGGATGCGGTGTCCACATCCATACCGAAGGTTGAGAGCGGATACAGCTTTACATCGCGGAACCCTGTCTCGTCTACCGTGGAATATTCTTCGGTATTCCACTGCGGCATCGGGGACCCGGAGTAAAAGGCATCCGCGCTTTCCATTGCGGCCATGAAGGTTTCCCCTTCCACAGAGCTGTTTCCGGTATAGCCGTCTGCCGCAAAGCTGTTCTCAGCATAGCCGTCCTCCACATAGGAGTCTTCGGCTTCTTCTGTGACACCTTTTCGTTCAGGTGTCAGGATGTCTTTCTTCGTTTCCGTTTCTGTTTCTGTTTCCGTCTCAGTTTCCTCCGGCACGGAGAGAGAGGGAGACATCGATGCGGCATATACGCTTCCAAGTCCAACCACTGCCGCTGCCGCGGCTGCTGTAAGGGTCAGCATGAATCGTCTGTTTTTCATAGGTCATTTACCTCCTTCTGTCTTAAAGGACGGAGGAGAAGGGACAGGGGTCACATAATATTATTGATCTCTTTGCTTTTTCATGGCTTAATGAGTATAGGATGGCGGATCCATCCGGATATCATCCGAGGATGGATGGACGTTATTTCATTTCCTTTTATGAGGATGACGTGCAGGATGTAACGCCTGATGAAGGGCCGCTGGACGAGTATGAGCTTGCGGCACTGTCTCTTGTATGGGATCAGGTGGAGAAGGAAAGCAGCAGGAATGTCACCGACGATATTGCGGAGGCGGAGAAGGTGCAGGACAAAGTCACATCGACAGAAATGCCGGAACCATAAGAATGATCAGGACGACGCCGAACATCAGGATCAT
>CAJOQO010000093.1 GCA_905236545.1 uncultured Lachnospiraceae bacterium | reverse complement strand
GCTGCCTGCACTTCAGCGTTCTGTCCGTCAGGCGGCGGGGCGCTCTCAAACGAAAAGCCTGCTCCGGACCAAAGCGCCCTAATCGGCTCTTTTGTCCGGAGCAGGCTTTTCCGCGCGCTATCCGAGCGCGCTCCTGCGGTAGGCTTCCCTGAGTTCCTCCAGTTCCACCGCGCTTTCCCTCGCCATGCTGCTTTTTGCGGCAGCTTTTTCCTCCGCGCGCTTCGCGCAGGCGGCATTGTATTCCTGAATCTTGCCGGCCAGCACACTGTCCGCGCCAAATTCCTCCAGCTTCTTCCGGTATTCCTCTTCCGACAGAAAGAGGGGAAGCGTACTGACATATCTGCGCATCAGTTCCCTTGTCTGGAATGTCTTCCATCCATTTAAAAATGCGTCAGCGGCTTCGCGGAAACAGAACTGCCGGGCGAGCGCACAGCCAAGATTGTTCCAGACCGACGAATAAAACGGTGCGCCGAGCCGGCCGGCATTCCGGTTGTCCAGGATACCCCGGTAAAGAATACATGCCGCCTGCAGGCGGCCTCCGTTCACCAGATAGTCCGCCCGGGTCTTTGTCCGCTCCTCCTCCGGCTGCACCTGCACCCGCGTCAGTTCTTCTCTGACGCGTCTGGTCTCCCCGGCAGGAAGATACCCGATCTCCTGGAAAATCGGGAGGACAAAATAACTCACATCCCTGTCCGGGCGCTCCAGCGCATCCGCCAGCTTTCTCGCCAGTCCCTTCAGGCCAAGCTCATCTCTGATCCAGTCCACAAGCGCCGGAGCGGCGATGCTCTCGTCAATCAGGCACAGATTGCGGTGCAGAAACCAGCACAGTTCCTCAACAGAAAAGATCCGTGTCCCGACACTCCCGATATAATAAGGGTGCTGAGCTGTCTTAACGGTACACAGGTCAAAACTCATAGCATCACCTGTCTCTTCCAGACCCGTCCTGCTGCCGGATAAAATCCGCCGAATCCCAGGTCTTCCACTTCCACCTCACATCGCTCAGGCGCTGTGAAATAGATTGTCATCCTGAGCCTCGTCGCCCGATTCTCCCTGTCCGGAAAATGATCCAGCCGCAGGACATGTCCCACTGTCTCGCCCCCGTCCGCAGGCGTAGTCAGAATCGTCACGCTCTGCTCTTCATCCGGGATAATATCAATCTGACAATGCGCTTCATACCAGTTCTGTCCGGCCGGAATCAGAACCTGGTACTGCTCCTTTCCACGCACCCGCACCCGGATACCGATCTCTTCGCTGATCTGATCCACTCCCATGAACAGCAGATCCGGCATCTTTATATAACCCATCCTGGCCATCACGCAGTAGCAGGCGCCTTTGGAGAACAGATTCTGCCCCTGGAAAGCATGTTTGCGGAACGTCAGATACTGAAACGAACGGCTCGCCCAGCTCCTGTCAAAATAGTTGCCATACAGATAGCTTGTGGAAACATTGCGGCGCTCAAACAGCCGCCCCAGAAGGTCATACAGCCTGCGGTCCCGCTCCCTGTCCCAGGCTTCCTCCGTCATATTTCCCCTCGCCCGTTCACTGACATCGGCGGAGGCAATCTCTTCGATCGTGGCAACCCCCGGCTTCACGGAGCGGTCTATATGGAGGATATTTCCGACGATCTGCTGATTCTTTACCCTGAGGAACGCGACGTCACCGCTCCACAGTTCCCTGCGCATGTTTACCACGTAATAGTAAAAGCTTGTTTTCCAGTCCTGAAGGAAGATATTTCTGCGCTCGAATCCCATTCCCTCCAGAGCCGCGGCAATATGATCCCCAAGGCTCTGCGTGAGCGCGGGAACCGTGATCGCGATTCTCAGATCCCTCACCTGCTTCTCTCCGGGAACCATATCGATCAGCGTCCCGAGGAAGCGCGCCAGCGCCTGGGTCCCGAATCTGCCGCCTCTCATCGCGCCTTTCCACGCTTCAGACGGCACATTCATCAGGCCGTCCTCCCCTTCGCCGGGAAGGGACAGCGTCTGGGGTTCTTCCAGCGAAGCATGATACCACGTAATCTGAGCCCCTTCCGCCGACATCTGTATTCCGATTAAAGTACCTCTATCCTCTTCCATCTTATTCTTCCATCCATCGGTATCCATTCCGTCACTGATATGGCAGGCTACGATTCACGGCCCCTTCCCCACAGGCCGTGAGCCGTCTGCGCTCAAATTAAAGTAAAGATCTCTTTGGTCAGGCTGTCCAGCTGCCTGTATTCTTTCAGTTCTTCCCGGAATGCATCTTCCCGGCCCGCACTCAGATCCTTTCCCATACGGGTCAGCCTTCCGTACCGGGTTCCGCTGAGCTGCTCCGGTACCGGTCCCGCCTTGAGAACACGGGGGGCGCTTACCACCTTCCCGCCATTCTCCTTCACCTCTTCCGTATAACACTCAAGCTGTTCCCCTTCAAACAGGACAAATTCCCTGATCCGGATGCCTTCAAACACGTCCTTCATCACAATCTCCATGAAAGGCTCATTTTCATACCGAATCCGGTAAAACAGCCTGACCGTGCTCCGCGGATCGGCGACTGCTTCACAGAATACCCGGTCCTCCAGACCCAGAAACGCGCGCATCTCATACGGGAAATTCTTATAGAAGGCAAACCGGATTCCCATTCCGGAATACTTCCTGAGAAGGCCGGACGCTGCCTCCTTCTGCTCCTTCGTATATTCCGTAAGGTGACTCAGATACTGCAGGAGCGCAAGCGCGCAGACATCCGGCAGCTTTCCGCCCTTCTCATAGTCGGTCAGGCAGTCATCAAAGATCGCTTCTCCGACCGGAGTGCCCTTGACCAGATATTCATAGGAGCGCAGGATCACATACGCCTGGCAGATCCTGCGGCTTCCGAGCGATCTGCGGTAAGACCGGTAAATCTGTTCCGTGTTCTCACTGCCCTGTCTCGTAAACAGAATCAGGCTCAGGATCTTCTTCTCAAGATTGATCGTCTCAAGTCCGTACTCCCGTCCGGCCTGCCACAGGTTCTTCATGCTCGCCACGGGACCTTCATAATACATCAGCAGATAGATGAGGATGTGCTCCTCTACCCTGCCGGCTGCAAAAAGCGCGGCGCAGAATCCGAGAAGCGTGCGGTCTTCCTCGTACTCCCTGGAAATGACAACCTGTGAAAGAACCCGCATCAGCCGGTTCAGCTCCACGTCCTGTGTCCCGTACTTCTCCAGGATCGTCCAGGCTTTCTCATATCTTCCGTCCTGTGTCAGAAGAAACAAAAGCTTCGAACGGTCTATCCGGATATAGGTCTCCAGATCGATCTCCCGCAGGAAGGAAGACAAGGTTTCCTCCTCCGGATGGGTATAATAATAGTCCAGCAGCCAGGTCTGAATCTGGATCCTGTAGCTCTCCGAAAATGCCGCCATATGCGCGGCCTCAAGATAGAACTTCAGCGTCTTGTGGGTGATCGGCTGCTTCACCATCGGATTCAGCGTGAAGAACATGAGAAGGTGCGGCTCATCCGCCGCTTCCTGCACGCACAGGTTCATGATGGCCGTGTCATTCAGCAGATGCTGCGCCATATACAATGAGGTGGACGCATACCTTCTTCCCTGCTCATCCTCCAGAAGAATCCTGGACTGCTCGGAATAGATCCGCACCTGCGCCATATGATTCTCGATTACAGTGATATATTCCCGGCTGCGGCGGGCGTCCGCCACGATAACCTTTTTCATATCCGGGCTCAGGCAGTCCACCTCGAACGTAAACAGCAGGCGGATCAGCTTTCTTGCCAGCTGAGGCGTCACCATCCTTCGAACGAGATACCTGGAGATCAGAACCGACAGATCTTCATTGATATGTCCCATCTGGATCTGGTCCGTTATAAACTTCTCCATCCGGGAACGCATGGCCGCAAAGATCTGCGGGATGCTGTCCTCAGAGTCGGACATGTTGCGATAGATATGGGCCTTGCTGCGCCAGTCCATGGTTTCGTTCATCACGAAATAACGGCGGATCACCTGCGGCATCTGCTCGATCCGGACCTCACGCATGGTCTTCATATAGTATTCATACAGCCCGGTGATCTTCAGATCGCGCGCAACCGCTGTCTGGTACAGAGGGAAATACTTTTCTTCCGTCTTCCCGCCGTCGATTGCCATCTGAGCCTGCACGGCGAGTACATCATCAAGACGCGTATCGGCGTAGCATCTGTCAAGAATACGGAACGTAACGGGATCATATCCCCCCTTGCGGCGGATCAGATTCATGCTGTGAAGCACAAACCGCTCATCCAGCACGTGCTCCTTCACCGCCCATCCAAACAGCATCCTCGCACCGCCCGTCCATTCATGGAGAAGGAAAGGATTCTCCCTTACAATCATGACCCCTTCCAGCAGTAGGATCGGGCTGGCATGGAACTGTTCCACATAATGCAGGATCTTATCCAGCTTCCCGGCATCCGTTCCCTGCTCCTCCTCCGGAAGATACATGCTCAGCCACTGGATCATCCAGGAGGAACGGTACTTCAGGGAAAGCTCCATCAGCTTCTCCCGCACCTGGGTCCTGTAGTCTCCATCCCTGGAAAAAAAGGTGGAAAGATAGAGCCAGACAGCCTGCGCATTGGGATCCTCCAGAATCCGGGGATTCCTCTCGATTCTGTGCAGCTCCCGCTCGGCGGAGGCTCGTTTGCCCTCTGCCTGCAGCACAAAGACCTCCAGAAGATTCGCGAGAAGATTCCTGCCTCCTGAACGTCTGTAACTCTCTATCACACTTTGGGTACGCTCTGTCCACTGATGCAGATCGATCCGGCCCAGCCTGTAGTCCAGATACAGACAGAGCGCCTTTTTGATCATCACATTCTGCACGCGGTGCTGACGCAGATCCGCGTTCCCTCTCACCTCAACACACAGTTCAAAGGCAAGGGTCTGGTAGCAGGTGTGAATGGTGATTCTTCCGAGATTGCGCCCTGCATGCAGGAAGTTGGAGTCCACGACATAGCGCAGCGGCCATTCGGAGCCGACAAACTCCTCCGTATTCACCTGCTTCTTCTCCACTCTCAGGAAACGTGAATCAGAGGAGATTTCGATCTCCAGAAACCCCCATGTACTTTTGGAAAGCATGACCTCTTCCAGAACAGTTCCTGCCGGATTCACGATCTTATGCGTCTCTCCGGAAAGGGAAAGCTCGATCGTATCCTTCTTTCCTTCCGCGATCAGAAACTGTTCCAGCGCCCGTCTGGGCTCTTTCTCGGAAGCAAAAGCCTTCCACATCGTGAGCGCTTCATAGCTGACCTGTTCCAGGGATTCCCCGAACCGGGGGGAGACAAATCGTTCCGCCGCGGCCGTCAGGTCCGTTTGCGCAAGCTCACACAGTGCGTCCGTATCCATCACCGGCTCCGGCGCGGCAGTCTCTCTCACGCGGAAACAGAAGGGAATCGTTTCCTCTCCCAGCTCACAGCATACCGTCAGTTTTCCCTCTGCCTTCTGACCCGGCTTCAATCCTGTAAGGTCGGCCTGATAGCGGATCTCGGATCTCGCACTGTAAAAGTCCGCCGTCTGAAGAACCATACGGGGATTGGAAGAATAAACGAAGCCTCTGCACCGTTTCGCCTCCGGATGGGAAAGCAGGATGCTGCCGCGAAGAACCTCGCCCTCCTCCGCCTCCCGCTCGATCGAGGCCGGCTCATACACAAGCCTGGGCGGATCATATTCAAATGTCTCATTTAAGAGTTGTTCCAGGCGTCTTCGCACAGCTCATCCTCTTCCTTCACAAGGTTTCTTTGATCCTTCCGCCGCTGCTCCGGGCGCGGGAGGGACAATCCATCATTTGATCAACAGCTTCAGTTCATCCATGAAGGTTTCAACATCTTTGAATTCCCTGTAGACCGACGCAAAACGGACATAGGCAACCGGATCCAGTTCCTTGAGCTGCATCATGATCATCTCACCGATCTCAGAGCTTTGAACCTCCGAAGTCCTGCGGCTGTAAATGTCTGCCTCCACCCGGTCCACCATGGATTCAATCTCAGCGATCGGCACCGGTCTTTTATAGCATGCCCGCATCACTCCGGACTCGATCTTGCTGCGGTCATACTGCTGTCTGGTACTGTCCTTCTTGATCACGACAAGCGGGATCGCTTCAATCTTCTCATAAGTAGTAAACCGCTTGCCGCACTGGTCGCATTGTCTTCTGCGCCGGATGGAATTCGTCTCCTCCACCGGCCTTGAGTCTGTAACCCGGGTATCGTCACTTCCGCAAAACGGGCATCTCATCTGTGTTCCTCCCCTGTCATTTTCTTTCTTATCCTCTGTAACCTGTCTGATGCAGATCCGATAATCCGGCACGGCAAGACCTGCCAGGGGAGGATCAACTATAACCACCTGTACAGCCGCTCATGTAAGATTGTAACACAAAGAGGTGTCCCCATGTGACTTTTCTCACGCCTCTTCCAGAAACAGATGGCGCGCGGCGCGTACCAGGATCTCGGTGCTGGTCTCCACTCCCAGCTTCCCCGAATCGATCAGAATATGGCGGCCGCGGACTTCATCTTCGGGATGAGAGGAGAATCGCCTGCGGTATGCTTCCCGGGCGCTGTCTTCCTTCTGAAGAAGCGCCCTCGCTTCCTCCTCTCCGGTATGCAGCAGCTCCATCATGTTGCGGATCCGCACTTCGTCCGAGGCATAGATGAAAATATGAAGCGCACGGGGATAATCCTCAAAGATCTGATCCGCGCAGCGTCCCAGTATGATGCACGGCCCCTCCGCGACCAGCGACCGGATCACCTCGCTCTGACGTTCGAATTCCAGCTGTGCCTCATCCCTGAACTCGTCCCGTGCCTCCCTGCGAAACAGGCCCATCAGCAGGCTTCTTGAGCCTCCTTCCGGCCGGCAATGCTCTTTCGTACCTTCCTCCGGCTTTTCCGGCTTCTCAGGCATCCTTTCTTCCATCTGCAGGCTTTGCACTCTGGCTTCGACCGCGCTTCTGTCATACACCGGAATATCAAGCATCCTGCTGATCCGTCCGGCAATCTCATGACCGTTGCTCGCGAATCTGCGTGAGATCGTAATGATATAGTTCTCCATACCGCCGCAGCCTCCTTCTCTTCTCTCTCCCGTACCGGCAAAGGCAGGACAGCCCTTGTTCCCTTCTTACCTCCTCACCCTCGTGCCGGCAAAGGCAGGACAGCCCTTCTTACCTCCTCACCCTCGTGCCGGCAAAGGCAAGGCAGCCTCCCATACAGCCTGCAAGCACCAGCATCGCCTGAAAGCAGTTCTTCATCGTGGAGGCTCCGGCCATCATCTGTGAAAAAGGAGTAATGACCGCAGCCGCGCCGAGATAGAATGCCGGGATCAGGCCGGCCATGGTGGTCTGCGCCTCATCATCAAATCGCTCATCCTCCGCCTGGATCACATTCGGAAAGATCAGTCCGGCTCCGCACCCTGTTCCGATTCGCGCCAGAACAAAAAGCATGCTGCCGGTATATCCTGCCCAGGCGGCCGCCGTGCAGGCCAGCAGGCAGCCAATGGTCAGAACCGATCCGATCGCCCACGCGCTCCTTGCGCTGCGCCTCAGAAAGTAGAAAACCGCCCGTCCTGCTGCCATGGAAACGCATACCGTCAGGATGCCCTCGCCGGGATCCGCGGAGGCGGAACCTTGTGAAACCGCTGCGAGATGGATCAGATGAACCGCAGACAGAAGCAGCAGGCCACAGCACAAAACGGAAGCATACAGGAACAGCAGTCTCACCAGATAAGCATCCTGCTGACGCTCATCTACCGCTCCCTGTTCCCGGATCAGCTTCTCTCTGCGTCTTTCTCTCCGGATCCCTTCCTCCAGTTTCTGTCTGCGCAGGATCGCCGCGACATCCCGCAGAACGGTACGCCGCAGAAGGAAAACGACGATGCACAGAACAACCTGCCCGATGGCGAGCCCCTGACAGGCTGTACGCCAGCTTCTTCCCAGGGAAAGAACGTATGAGACAAAGTATACTCCCGCAGTGATGCCCAGCGCACTGCTGACAAACAGCAGGCATGTTTTCCTGGAATATGTCCCGCGGAGCAGATAGCAGATAAGAGACAGGCCCATCCCGCCGGAGAAACCAAGCGCTGTTATCCAGACTGCCAGGTTCCAGTATTCCCTTGACATCGAGAATCCGATCAGGCAAAGAGCCTCCAGCGCGATCGCTCCTACGATAAGATCCCTGGCAAGGATATATCCCCGGATCCTGTCGGAAAGGATCACTGCGGCAGCCGCGCCTGCGCCTCCCAGGAGCCTTAACAGCGCGATATACGGGATATCCACTTCCATGCTCTTACTGATCGGTTCCCAGAGCACACCCAGGATCTGGGCCGGAAGTGCTCCGGAAAACAGCGCAAGCGTGATGGAAACCAAATATGCGACCGGCATGTTGATCTACCTTCCTTCACCTGTATCCCACGCATCTCCGGCTTTTTCTGCTGCTTCTCACGGGTCTCCGGCTTTTTTCTGCAGCTTCAGCCTTTTCTGATGCTTCTTACGTTTCCTTCAGCCCTTCTCCCGTATCTTCTCCGCGATCCGGGCGATTCGCTGGAGTCTGTGATTCATCCCGCTTCTTCCGACCGGCGGATGGCAGGATTCCGCCAGCTCCTGCAGACTCTTGTCCGGGTTCTCGACTCTCAGGCGGGCCGCCTCCTGCAGGATCGGCGGAAGGGAACTGACCCCCACCGTGCGCTCAATCAGGGCAATATCTCCCAGCTGCCTTTCGGACGCGATCCCGGTCTTCTTCAGGTTCGCCGCCTCAAAATTTACCTGCCTGTTGATATTCCCCGCAATATCCCGGAGGATCCTTGCATTTTCCAGCTTCATCAGACTGCCCGTCGCGCCGGTTGCCCCCAGGAAATTGGAGATCTGGGCGCCCTCCTTCAGATAAACCACGCAGCGGCCCTTGCGCCGCGTGCACTTTGCGGAGAATCCGATGGAGGACAGCAGCTTCATGATCTGATCCGCCTCCGTCTCCAGAAGGGGGGCAATCTCCAGATGATAGCTTTTTGACGGATCGCTGACCGACCCCGCCGCGAGGAACAGTCCTCTCAGAAAAGCCCTCCTGCAGCATGTTTTCTGGAGCAGGATCGAGGGGATCCTCGCGCGCCTGACCAGTTCCTTTCCGTCTTCCTCCAGGCTTTCAGGAGAAATGACCGTATCGAGCTTCATCATCTCCAGAAACCGTCTGACCTGCTCCTCCCCATGAACTGTCACTGTAGTCTCCCGGCCGCTGCGGTTTACCTCAACCGGATCCGGTAAGACCCTCCGGAGCGCAGCTTCAAAGGCCGAGGCGGCAGCCTCGCTTTCCGTCCTTATCCCCGCGCAGTCCTTTTTCAGATAAGGACACATGTGAAACAGGGCCGCGATCAGCGCGATCCTGCAATGTCTTGCGGGAGGGTTCTGAGAGGCCAGTTCTTCCTTCACTCCGGATGAAAATGACATCTTGCCTCCTATTGTCTGACGATATCCCTGTGGAGCAGCGAAACCTGCCAGCCAAGGCCGGTAAATACATCTGCCAGTTTATTTGCCATCGTCACGGAACGATGCCTTCCCCCGGTGCATCCAACGCAGATCATCAGCTGACGTTTCCCCTCGGCGCGATACCGCGGGAGCAGGAATACCAGCAGATCCTTCACTTTATCCAGAAACACCTGCGCCTCTTCTTTCTGGCAGACATACTTCTGAACCTCGGTATCATTTCCGGTCTTATGCTTCAGCTCCTCCACATAGAACGGGTTCGGAAGGAACCTGACGTCAAAAACCAGATCCGCATCCGGGGGGATCCCGTATTTATAGCCAAATGACAGGATGGAAAGGAAAACTCTTCCCTCCCCGGTCTCCTCCGAGAACAGGTGGGACAGTTCTGCCATCAACTGTCTGGTCAGGAAATCACTGGTGTCGATCACATAGTCCGCCACATCGCGAAGGGGCGTCAGATACTTCCGCTCGGCATCGATTCCGTCCTCAAGCCGGCCTCCCTTCGCCAGAGGATGCAGTCTTCGGGTTGCTTTATAACGCCTCATCAGCTGTTCCCGGCTGCAGTCAAGGAACAGAATCTCATGCGGATAATCCCTCAGAATCTCAAGAAAGCTCTCTACACTGCCTCCGCCCTTGTATATGCTCCTCACATCAAGCCCCAGCGCCACTTTGCTGTATTCCTGCGCAGGATTTGACGCCAGCTCGGCGAACTTTCCGACCAGCTCCAGCGGCAGATTGTCGACACAGAAATACCCCATGTCTTCCAGCATCTTCAGTGCCTGCGTCTTCCCGGATCCGGACATTCCGGTCACAATGATAAATCTCATCTGATCTCCTGTGTCTCCTGCGCCTCATCCGGCGCAAACCCCAGCATCCGAACCTCGGGCTCCAGCCTCACGCCCGCGTGTTCGAACACGATCTGCTGTACCTCTCTGATCAGCTCCCGTACATCTTCCGCCGTCGCCTTCCCCGTATTCACTACGAAGCCGCAATGCTTCTCCGAAACCTGCGCTCCCCCGACGCGGTAGCCGCGAAGGCCTGCTTCATCAATCAATGCGCCGGCAAAACAGCCTTCCGGCCGTTTAAAGGTCGAGCCCGCGCTCGGAACCGTAAGCGGCTGTTTTAACTGGCGTTTCTGACGGATGTCTTCCATGGCCGCCGCGATCTGTTCCTTTTCCCCGGCTTCGAGTACCAGAGTTGCAGACAGGATCACGAGGTTTCTCTGCATCGCGATGGAGGTGCGATAGCCAAACTCCATCTCCTCTCCGGGCAGTTCAAGGATCATTCCGGATCCGTCCAGGACACGAACCGACTTCACAAAGTCCTTCATCTCTGCCCCATAGGCGCCGGCGTTCATCACCAGGGCGCCGCCCAGCGTTCCGGGAATCCCGGATACCGGCTCCAGACCGGTCAGCGACGCCTCCATCGCTCTTTTTGCCACTGTCGAAAGCAAAGCCCCGGCCTCGGCTTCGATTTCATTTCCCGCAACCCGGATCCGGGAAAGATTCTTTGAGATCTGTATGATCACGCCTCTGTATCCCTCGTCCGACACAAGAAGGTTGCTTCCGTTGCCGATTACATAGTATGGAATACTCTGCTGCCTGCACCAGTCAAGCACACGTGCAAGATCCGGTATGCTTTCAGGCACCACATACAGATCAGCCTCCCCGCCGATCCGGAAGGTCGTATGCTTCTTCATGCTCTCATGCTCGAAAACAGCTTTCTCACCAACAATATCCGTGATTCTGCATACTGCATCGTCCGTCACAACCGTCCCCTGCTCCATAGCTCTCTCTTTCTTTCTCTTCTTCCATTCATACAGGAAGGATAACACCATTGCACCGGCACAGAGCAGGCTGATCCACAATCCCGTCTCCATGCCTCCCGGCATGTAGGTCATCTTTATCTCATGTCTGCCTCTGGTAAGGGGAAGTCCTGTCAGGGCTTCTCCGATACAGTCTGCCTCCACCTTTTTCCCGTCCACCATGCAGGTCCAGCTCCGGTCATAGGGAACCGTAATCACAAGCTCTCCGTCCCGGGCCGCGTCGATGGTTCCGGAAAGCTTGTTTCCCCGGGCCTCAACATTTTCAAGTACACTCTCTGATAAGATGTCGACAACTTCCTGCTCCAGCTTATCCGGGCAGGTATAGATGATCGCTTCCTGCGTGCCTCCCCCGTTGATCCTGGCCTTCAGCGAAGCTTCATCCGATCCGTCACATCCTTCGATCACATAAAGATGATCGGTAAAGGTCGTATAGGTCTTGTTGAACTCAGGCGTCGTGACAACCAGCTCTTTGACGCGGTTCGGCAGATATACATATACCTGCTTGCCTTCCGGGATCTTTATGCCGGTACTGACATCATTTTCCAGTGTCACATAGCGGTCAAGCGTATAGATCGGATCATGCCCCGCCGCAAGCGAAACAAAGTCATTCTGCACGTCGATCGGCGTCGCTCCGGACAGCGTCCACTCTGTCACCCCGGGATTCGCGAGGAATCCGATCGGAAGCGCGTCCGGATTCTCATAGACGGTCAGGTTATTGTCCTTCGTCAGGGTTTCCATCCCGTACAGGGTGCTGCCCCGCCCGTTTGCGCTCAGCACATACCGGATGCCAAGCACATCATTCATCAAATCTGTTACGCCGTTGTATCCGTTCTTATTGGTACGCGCCTCCATCCCGATCCTGTCGCAGAAATCCGTGACAGACTCCTGCATGGTGGAATTGAACATCACCACGGAGTTTCCGCCGCAGAACAGCGTCACATTCCTCATGCGCTGCGCATCCACCTCGGAGCGGAACCAGTCCTCATCCCCGATCTGCGCCATCAGGGTCTTGTAAGAGTCCTGATCCTTCAGATAGATCGACCGGGTGACAGAATCATTGCAGATGATACCGTAAACCGCGCTCACTCCGGCCTCCGTGATGCACAGGGCCGCGAGAAGCAGCGCTGCCGCTCTTCGTGGCATGCGTACGAAACGGAGCACCAGAAGCAGAACCAGGTAACCCGCCAGAAGCGCGATCGTGATCAGAAAAACGCGGGACGGATACGGGTGATTCTCGTAGTCCTCTCCAAACTGTCCGATCAGGCATACCAGCGCAAAGACAATCGGCGCCGCACCGCACGCCAGGATGCACCACAGGCGCATTTTTTTCAGATCCCGCAGCACGTCGAAGGCCATCGTCAGCAGGATCGCGATATAGACAAATGCGAACCGGTTCGGCAGCCCGTTCTGCTGATGGAATCCATGCCAGATATAATTGAGCGTCTTCATGGTGAAGCTCAGAAGAAGGAACAGCGCCAGAGCGATCCTGGCGATCCTCTCCCGGATGGAACAGTACCGGTCCATCGCAAACAGCAGAACGAGAATCAGAACGATGACTCCGCAGTACGCGTTCAGTCCGACCTGCGTATTCGCGATATTGATCGGTTTGATTCCCGCAAAATGCGTCAGCAGCATATCCAGAAAGCTGTCGAAGGATTCCAGCGTGATCGGAAGGCGGTTATTCTGCATCGCCTCTGAGGCCGTGAGTGCACGATAGGCAGGCAGCAGCACGACCGCGCCGCAGCCTCCCCCAAGCAGCGAGAACCATCCGAAACGAAGGATCCTGGTGAAGAATCTCCGCACACGGCATTTCCCTGCGATGATCAGGCAGACGGCAAAGTAGAGGACCGAGAAGATACACAGCATGAAGCCGATATAATAGTTGCACCACACGCCGATGCACAGCGCAAGGCCGTAGAGCCTTCCATCCGACCGGTCCGTAACCGTCCGGTTCTCTCCGATTCCGCAGATCTGCTCGATCCCGCACATGCACAGCGGAAGCATCGCGACCGAATCCAGCCACATCAGGTTGAAATAATATCCGATCATGAAATTGCTCAGAGCGAACATCGTGCCGAAAGCAACGCTCAGAGCAAATGACCGTGTATTCCTGCGGTGCAGGTACCAGGTCATGCACCCGCCGCAAAGGCCGATCTTGATGAGGATCATCAGATCCATGAAATCGCACACGTTCTGCGTCGGGACAAGAGCGATCAGAAAATTGAGCGGACTTGCCAGGTAATACGCCCAGGTCGCCCAGAAGTTGTAACCCAGCCCCGCGGAGAAGGAGTACAGGAGACTCTGCCCGGATGTCAGCTTCTCGTGATAGTCCGTATAGAAGGGGAGGTACTGGTGAAGCGAATCAATGATCAGTACGGTTCCGTCGCCGAACGGCCATACTCCGATCACGATGAAACCGATTCCGGCCAGAATAACCGAAACCAGCATCCCGGTCAGAAAATAATACTTGCCTGTATGTCTGCGTACTGCCTGCATGAACTTTCCTGTTGTTCCTTTTCTGATGTTCCTTATAAAAAGCAAAGTTACGATTCACGGTCCCTGCAGGTCCACCCTGATCGCCTTCTGCAGACTCAGCGAATAGAGCCAGGCCTCTGTTACCCGCATCCTCAGCAGGTTCTCCAATGCATCCGCATAGAGGAGGAACTGTGTGCGGTATCTTCTGACCAGACTCTCTTCGTCTCCGGGAGCGGCAGTATCCGTCTTATAATCAACCAGTATCACCTGGTCTTCCTCGATAAAAAAAGCATCGATGATCCCCTGGATCAGGACCTGCTCGTCCGCGCTCCACTCAGGGCGGATGCCGGCCGCGCTTTTTGAAACCACAAAAGGAGCTTCGCGCCAGAGCTTCTCTCTGCGCGCCGCAGCCTGCATGCGTCCGGCAAGGCCGGAGGAAAGAAATGCCATGATCTTTCCGACCTCGAGCCTCGACGCCTCTTCCTTCTGGATTCTATCACAATTAACCATCGTTTCCAACAGTGCCTGAACACTCTGCCGTGTGCAGGGCCCGGTAAGGTCCAGGCTGGCAAGCACAAGATGGTATACGCTCCCCATCGCCGCTGCGGAAAGCTTCTCCTTTTCCCGGATCTCCTTCAGGAACTGCGGCTGCGGTATCTTTGAAGCATCGCTCTCCTGCCACGGCGTACCGTCCTCCTCTTCCATGATGCGCCTGATCTCCGCCGCGTAAGCTTCATGTTTAATCTCCGACACGGACAGCTTCGCGGGGATCTGCATGCGCTCCGTATCATGGGTGTAATTCCAGGAAAGCATATCGTCCAGGCGGGTCCGCAGTGCCGGATCCGTCACCTCATCCGGGCTTTGGGTAAACAAAGACTCCAGCTGCCTCTCCTGCTCCTTCCTGATCCGGATGCTTCCGGCCAGCACCTCCGGTCCTGTCCGGATCAGGATCCTGCCGGGAAGCTGCAGGAGGCCGTCCTCCCGGAAGGGCAGGCCCTCCCATCTGCCGCTGTCGAAAAAATCACGCTCCGCGCTGTGGCGGGAAAGTGCCGCCAGAATCCAGTCCAGCATGCCGGCGGCAGACCGGATCATGAATTCGGGAAGCATCGTTTCCGAACAGCTGCGGCATGCCAGCGCTTTCGTGACCGCCTTCTGCCTGCTGTCCACGCAGCCGGTAAGGATCAGCTTCTGCTCCGCGCGCGTCATGGCGACATAGAGAACACGCAGTTCCTCCCCGATCGAATCCGATTCGATTCTCTGCGCGATTACGCTGCGGATCCGGTTTGGCATCCTCCCCATACGCCCGGGGTCGCGGAAGTCCAGCCCCGCGCCAAGATGCTCATGCATCACGATTCTTCCCCGCGCATCCTGCAGGTTGAACCCTTTGTTGAGCCCGCTCACGAATACGACAGGGAATTCGAGGCCTTTGCTCTTATGCATCGTCATGATCCGCACCAGGTTCTCCTGACCGCCGCTGCCGGGTGCCTGCCCGATGTCTTTCTGTGCTTTTCTGAGCTTTTCCACATACCTGACAAAGTGAAACAGTCCTCTGTAGCTGGTCTGTTCAAAGGTGATCGCCATATCCGTAAGCAGCGCAAGATTGGCCCGCTTCTGCCGGCCGCCTTCCATCTGTGAGATCCGGTTCTCATAACCGGTCTCATCAAAGATCTTCCACAGAAGCAGGTGGATCGGCGTGTCCTTCACATACGCGCGCAGCCGCCTGGTCATCTCCAGAAAATGCTCCAGCTTGCGGCGGATCAAAGGCTCCTTCCCCGATCCGGCGTAAGCGGTGATGCTGTCATACAGGGATCCGCCCCTTTGTTCGGTCCGGATCACGGCGAGCTCTCTGTCCTCAAGCTCCCCGATGACCGAGCGCAGGGATGCTGCCAGCGGAATATCCTGGCGCGGATTGTCCAGAACGCTCAGATACGCAAGGATCGTGCGCACCTCGACCGCGTCGAAATATCCGGTGCTTGCATCCGGCCGGTTCGGAATCCCGTATTCATCGAGCACGCGGGAGAACGTTTCCGCCCAGCCCGAGGCCGTTCGAAGAAGGATCGTGATGTCCTGGTATCTGACAGGACGCCACAGGTTCTTCTCCTTGTCAAAGATCTGCATCCTTCCTGCCATGTGCCGGATCCGCTCCGCCACAATCACGGCTTCTGCCTCCGCGCCGGAGGAAGCGCCTTCCACATCGTCCTTTTCCGCCAGAAGAAGCTCGGGAACCATGCCTCCGGCTTGGGATGCATCTGCTCCAGAGACCGCGCCGGCCGGCTCACACGGCGGTTCGCCGGATTCTGACGGGGACTCCGGATCAGACGGCGGTTCGGCCGAAGGCATCGGCTCAGATGACGCTTCGTCCGGAAGCGCCGGCCCGGCACCGGAAACGGGGAACCGGTATCCCGCCCGCAGCTCCTGCTCCTTCGTGTATTCCACCCCGCCAAGCTCCGCGCGCATGATCTGCCGGAAGATGAGGTTGACAGCATCCAGGATGCAGGCACGGCTGCGGAAATTCTGATGCAGGTCGATCCTGCGCTCCGGCGCATCTTCCTCCTCCCGATAGGTTTTTGCTTTTTCCAGAAAGATCTGCGGATCTGCCATCCGGAACCGGTAGATGCTCTGCTTCATGTCGCCGACCATGAAGCGCCCTCCCTCTCTGGAGATGCTCCGGAGCAGGATCTCCTGGACACGGTTGGAATCCTGATACTCATCGATATAGATCTCCTGAAAGTAGTCTGCATATTCCTGCGCAAGGCGGGTTCTGACATAGTTTCCCTCTTCATCCGGAACCGGCATCCCGTCTTCGCCGACACAGATCAGGACGCGGAGCGCCCAGTGCGCCACATCGGAAAAGTCCGCAATCCTTCTTGCAGCCTTCTCTCTGGAAAACAGATCTTCAAACCGGTCGGTAAGACGGACCAGAGCATCCATATAACGCGCTGTCCTGCGGCGCATGTCATCGATCTGCTCTTCCGGGGCGAAAAAGAACCGCTCCATAAGCCTGGTCAATGTCTTCTTTGCCCGCTCCCGGATCTCCTTCCCCTGTTTTTCAAGCGTCTCGTCCACAGGGGGCGCGTCCTTGCCCCTCTTCTTACTGCCGGGTCTGGGCCACGCGAAGTCCTTCAGGCGGTCCGCATACTCCGCAGCGCTGCCGCAGCGCAGCAGACGCTCCACATAAGACAGGTGATCCTCCATCGCCTGCCGGTAATGGTAAGGCCCCCCCGGTACGCCGCACAGGGAGATTCCCTCGAGAAGACTCGCACGAACCTCCTCAAGCTGCATGCGGATCATGCGGGTCATTTCCTGCATCCACGCGCTTCCGTCTGCCTCCTGCCGGTACAGGTCGGCGCACCTGTGCCTCCACATTCCCGGAAACTCATGGGACATGGAGAAATTATAAAAGTCCAGGATCAGCCCTTCCAGCGCTTCATCTGTCCGTCCAGGCGCATAGAGGCGGGCGAGATCAGAAAACGCCCCGTCTGTCTGGTCGGAAGCATCCGCTTCTTCCTCGATCACCTGCGAAACCACCTCTGACTGAAGCAGTTCGATCTCTCCCCCGTCCGCGATCCTGAAAGACGGATCAATCTCCAGCGCATCCGCGTGATCCAGCACGATCTCCCTGCAGAACCGGTCAATCGTCTCGATATGATCCCCTGCCAGCATCGAAAGCTGGCGCATCGCCAGCCGTACCCGCTCAGGATCGCATCCTGCAGCCTCCTCTTCCAGGCGCGTCCGGATCTTCGAACGCAGGGACGCCGCGGCTGCGTTCGTAAAGGTGACGACCAGCATCCGGTCAATATCGACTCCGGCGGAAGGATCAAGAATCTTATCCAGGATCCGCTGTACAAGAACCGCCGTTTTCCCTGACCCGGCCGCCGCGCTTACCAGAAGGCTCTGACTGCGGGATTCTATCACCTGCTTTTGTTCTGCTGTCCATTCCGGCATGATGTATCCTTTCCTGACACCGTATTTCCGATGATCTCCCAGTTCTCTTTGCTGCTTCGCTTTGCACGCTCCCGGTACCTCATCCCCTTCCCGTGCGGATCAAACCCGCATACATCATGATAGGGACAAAAGGTGCAGGACGTTGTGTTCGTATCCATCCGCGAAGGATTCGGCGCGGTCTGTCCGGACAGAATGGAGGCAGCAGCCTTCCTCATCCTGTCCTTCGCATATTCCCGGAGCAGTTCAAACTGCCTGTCCGTAATCACATTGTCCGAAGCTCTCAGTTCTCCGGGGTTTTTATTTCGGATCACGGGAATGACAAGGGACGGTCCCGGCTCCGAAAGCCCCCTGTCCAGGCGCTCCACGACATCCGCCCTCCCGTTGACCAGTCCCTTGACTCTCATGCTGCCGACCGTCAGGTCTTCCAGCTCTTCCGGCGTCATATCCGGCGACATCTCGACCATCGGTTCCTGGAATGCGTAGTAAAATGCCCCGGCGCATACGATTTCTTTTTCCGGATGGGCTTTCTGCTCCAGACTGAGCGCGGCGTCCAGATACACGATCAGCTGCAGCTGTTCTCCTTCGATCAGGCGCTCCAGTTCAATGTCCCGCGAGGAAGACTTATAATCCACGATCTTGACATACAGCCGTTTTGCGTCTTCATCCCCGCACTCATCGATTCTGTCGATCTTCCCGCCCAGCCGCATCCTCCCGCCGCCCGGCAGGTCATTGATCCACACACTGTCAGGATCCCCTTCCCCGAAGGAAAGCTCAAACAAAGCAGGCTCAAACGCGCTCTGGCAGATCTGCCTCTGCATCGTCTTCACCGAGCGGAGCAGGATCCTCTCGCAGCGTGCGAGCGTCTGGGCAGAGCGCCCGGTATCCGTGTAAAGATCCCCCGCATGCTCCAGCTCCAGCGCCTCCTTCAGTGCATCGCGGGCAAGGGTATCCCTTTGCTCATCCGTAAGGTTGCGCCATGTCCAGGGCCCGGAGGACGAGGCAGAGGATCCGTCTCTCAGCCTTGAGGAAAAAATCTCGACCGCATGGTGAAGCAGGTTGCCGATATCGATGGAGCGGACGGCGAACTCCTCCCGTTCCTGCAGCCCCAGCCCGTAGTGTGCGAAATGACGGAACGCGCACCCGGAGAATTCCTCCAGCCTTGTTATGCTGCCCCGCAGAATCGTGCCATACAGCGCAATTGCCGTTTCCCCGTCCAGATCCGCTGCTTTCACCTCCGACGTCAGATCTTTCAGATATGCCAGTGTTTCCTCTCGTCCTGCCTTCTCCTCTCTTCGAAACAGATTGACAAGCTCCCTCAGCTTTGGCTCATTCCAGTCCGCCGCCCGGTCCGCGTGCAGATAATCTCCCAGCGCCTGCGAAAGCACCCCTGAAGCGGTTCTCAGGGAGCTGACGCTCTCAAACGGCGCGGCGGAAGATGCGCTGACCCATGCTGCCCGGGGAAACATGGCCTGCAGATTCCTGAGAATACCGGACGGCCTCATCTCCTCTCCGTTTCTCTTTGCGGCCGACCAGGAAAGGTACAGCTCCTCCGATGGCCTTGTCAGGGTCAGATACAGATAAAACTGCTGAATATTCGCGTCCTCCCTTGCCGTAGGAGCAAGAGGAACCTTCCGCGACACCAGATATTCCCGCTCCGGATCCGTAAGGACGCCGCCCGGCTGTTTTCTGTGGGGCACGTATTCATCGTTCAGCCCCAGAAACAGCACCACCCTGACTTCATCCAGCCTGGACCGCTCCAGATCACCGACCTGTACCTGATCGATCCCGCGCGGAAGGATCCCGATCTTCGCCTCCGAGAATCCTGCCTGGAGAATCTGCGCAAACTGGGCGCGGGTCACCTTTTCCCCGCCGATCAGCAGAGCCGCTTCATCCAGCACATCGCTGATCACTCTCAGAACCTGCGCATATTCCTGCGCGCGTGCCTCCCGTCCCTCCTCACGGCACCGGCTGCTCAGAAGCTCCAGCTTCTCCGGCACATCGAAGGCAAGAATCAGATTCCAGACCGCACCGGCGTAGCTCCGGAAAAGGGAGGAGCTTTTTTTCATCTCCTCCGCAAAAGGTCCGAACCTCTCCATGAATTCAGACCGGGCATGCTCGGCTGTATCTTTCAGCTCCTGATCATCCTTCCGCGTTCTGCGGGTAAAGGGAGCGGACCACATCCTGCTTCCGCGGATCCCCGCGGCCAGAAGATAGTTCTCCAGAAGATCCGTCTCTCCGCTCTCCGCATCCAGGGCAAGCCCGGTCCGAAGCAGGGCGATGACACTCTCATAGGAATAGTTCTTCTCCAGAATATCGATCGCGCAGCGCACGAATTCGAAGGCCGGGTTCAGAACGACAGCCGCCGACTTGTCTATGTAGCATGGAATCTCATAGACAGACATCGCCCGTCTGACATATTCCGCATAGTCTTTCAGGCTTCCGCAGACGATCGCGATCTCCCTGTACCTGATTCCCCGCCGGATCAGCTCCTCGATCGTAACCGCTGCGGAAACCGCCTCGTCCCAGGGATCGGCACATTGTCTCAGAAAGATCTCATGCCTGGCCCCGTCCTTTGCATAGGGACGCGTTCCCTCTCTGCCCGTGCGAAGGATATGCTTCTCCAGGTGTGCAAGCTCCCCGCCCGGCCGGTGGCGGCGCTGCTTTCCTTCCGGCACCGGAAGAAGCTCCACGCCGGTTCCGGCTTCATCCGCGCAGCGAAGCAGGGCCTGAATGCTTCTGACGGACAGGGAGAACAGTTCAGGCCCGGGTAAGCTTCTTTCCCTGATGGCCTGCCGCATCTCTTTGCTCAGCGTACACGCCTTGAAGGATGTCGTACCGGGCTGCAGGATCCCGGGATCAATGGTCACGGTTACATAGATCTCCTTCGCGATTCCCAGCAGAACCGTGATCACCTGAAGCTGGGCCGGGGTGAACCCCGTAAACGCGTCGAGCGCGATTGTCACCCCCTTCAGGGATTCATCGAGCGGCGCTTTCCCGCTCAGCACTCGCGGCAGCTTTTCTCCTGTTATAAAATGCCCTTCCTGATAGCGTTCGCACGTTTCCTGCAGGAGCGCGATTTCCGACAGCTTGCGCGCAAGAGCAGGGTGTGATCCTGCGCCTCTGACTTCCCGCTCCATGTCTTTGAGCTGTTCCGGGCCGATCCCGTACTGATCCATCTCCGACAGAATGGACTTGAGCTCCGCCAGGCTGCCCGGCCGGTCAAGAACGCCGGAAAGGATCGGGATTCTGCTGCTCTCCCGTTCCGCGATCAGCCGGAGCAGCAGAATCTTTCCTGTCTCAGACAGGATCTGCCGCCGTTCCACTCCGGTCTGCTCAAATACCCGGTATGCCAGACGGGTGAAGCTCAGGACGTCGATGTTCCAGATTCCGCTCCGGCGGCTCATCAGCACGAGTTTTTTCTGTGTCATGAGCGTGTTCTGTTCCGGAACCAGTACGATAAATCTCCGGTCGGGATGCTGCCGGGCTTCTCTGAGGATGCGCTCAAACAGCATATGGCTTTTCCCGCTTCCGGAAGTGCCTGGTATCAGGATCAGTGCCATGTTGTTTCCTCCCTGTTTTTATACAGATGGTCCGTGTGTTCCAAATCAACATAAGGAAACACTGATGATATCAGTGTTTCCTTAGAATTTCAGGCGCTGCCTGATGATCATCAGGCAGCGCCTGCGGTTGTGTCCTGTTGTCTGCGCATGGAAGAAAGCGCCCTGTTGTCAGTACAGCTTGTATCCGTTTGGATCAATCGAGTATTCGTACCGTTTCAGAAGTTCGATGTTGCCGATCTCCACACTGTTGAATACCGAATCCGAGAAGGAGGCAGCCGGGACTGTCGGATAGTACCAGCTCTTGCTTCCGAAATAGTCTCTCAGTTCCTGGGACTGGAAAATGTATCCCCTGCGTGCGTAGATCTCATTTCTCGCATAACACATCTGCTGCAGGGAGAGCACGGAGACCTCGGCGTCTGTCAGCGGACGTACCGCGCTGTCATAAAAGATATAATCACTGCTGGCCGCGCGGGCATCTTTGACCGTACCGGTGGAATAGGATCCGATGTTCTGATAGGTGTAGCCCGGCTGATCCAGCGTGTATCCCCCCGGAGCCAGGGCGAACTCTCTTTTCTGAAGAAGATCGATGTTTGCCGTTTCGAAGGAATTGAATACGGACGGGTTGAATGTTGCCGCGTCTGCTGCTCCCCAGTACCAGTTCTTGCCGTTGAAATAGTCGGACAGCTCGGTGGAAGCGAAGATATATCCGCGGCGCGCGTAGATCTCATTCTTCGCATAGCAGGCTTCCTGGGCGCTGAGCTGGTTGACATCCGCGTCCGTCAGATACCGCGAGTCGCTGTCATAGAAGATGTAGGTGTCCGGGTTTACATAATACTGGGTGGAACCCGCTGTACTCAGATACCGGCGCACTACATCGTAGCTGTAGTCTCCATCCAGCGCGTAGGTTCCCAGCGAAGCCTCCACATTGCTCAGCATCGAAACGTTTGCTGTCTCATACTGGTTCAGCATCCCGTCCGAAAACTGTTCCGGTTTGTAGATCGGTGTGTACCAGTATTGCATGTCAAACCAGCCCTGAAGCTCCCTGGAGACAAACTGCCTGCCATTGCGCGCATAGATCTCATTCTTTGCGTAGCACACGACCTGCGCCGGCCAGCCGGCAACCGCGCTCTCGTCCAGATAAGCATAGCTGCTGGAAGGAAGCAGGTAACCATAAGTTGCTTCCGCACGGGCAGGGGTACGCTTCATCACCAGAATGACTGATGTCAGACACATCACCGCCAGAAGCGCAAACCACCTTTTATCGGATAATACTCTCTCTCTCTTCATAACCTTTCTCCTCCTTCCGAGCTGCGCAGTCTTCTCTCCCTGCCAGTTCTCTCCCGCCAAACGCAATCCTTCGCGGGTTACTGTTTGCGGTGTCTTTATTGTATCACTGACGGAGATTGTTTTTCGGGGCAGGCTCTGTTTTTATTATGAAGATTTTCTTAATGCCGTTACAAATCTTGCCCCGGCCTGCGGATGGCTTCCCCAACGCAAACCTGTAGCCCACTCCGGCCTTGTGCTACACCTGCCGCAGGCCGCTCCCTGAGCACCATGAGACGGCCACAGGGGTTCCTGAGCGGCAGACTTTCGGGGGTCGGAGCGAAGGAACCCCTGTGGCTGCCGACTG
>CAJOQO010000092.1 GCA_905236545.1 uncultured Lachnospiraceae bacterium | reverse complement strand
TTCAGGATCGGGACATCCGACCGGTAGGAAAGCTGTCCCGCCGTACCGATGTTCGAGGAAGCAACGCCGGGAGTCACAACGCCATTTCCGATCCCCTGCATGACCTGATCGCCGCCGCCTGCCACCACAATCGTTGATTCCGACAGGCCGGTCTGTCCTGCAGCTTCCGCCGACACTTTCCCCACCGCATCCGCGGTTGCATACAGCTTCGGGAAAAAAGACACCGGTATCTGAACCTTGCCCAGGATCTCCTCTGACCAGCAGTTTCTGCGGATGTCATAAGCGAGCGTCGCCGAGGCGTCGGAGAAATCAGAAGAAATGTCGCCCGTCAGTCTCTGCTTCAGATAGTCTTTGGGCAGACAGACGGTTTTTACTCTGTCATAATTGTTTTTTTCATTGTCCCTCACCCACAGGAGCGACGGGAGAAGGAAACCGGTATATACCGGATTCATCATAAGCTGACGGACTCCTTCCGTTCCAAACAGGTCTTTCAGATCCTCCACCTGTCCGGAGCTTCTCGCGTCATTGTGAAGAATAGCAGGCCGGATCACCCTCTTCTCCCCGTCCAGAAGAACCGCCCCGTGCATCTGGCCGGAGAAGCTCAACGCCCTGACATCCTCCGCCTGTATGCCGTCCACGGACAGGCACTTTCGAATCGTGTGAACACAGGCATTCCACCACACTTCCGGATCCTGCTCGGAATATCCCCCATGGGGACTGTCAAACTGATACGCCTCGGAGGCTTCCGCTGCAACATTGCCCTGTTCGTCACAGATCAGCGTCTTAAGGCTGGAAGTCCCCAGATCTATTCCCATTAAATATGCCATCCTGTTATCCTTCTCTGTCCGCCCGCAGCGAAGAACACGAAGTGTTCTGAGCTGTGGGGGTTCTGAATCGTTACCTGATAGTTACCTGCATTTTGTGATTACAGCGCCGATCGCCTGACCTCCACGCAGGGACCTGGGGCGCTGAGCATCCAGTGGACGCTCGTTTCGCGCCGGCCGGAGCGGAGCAAAGACCGCGAAGCGCAAGGACAATCCGTACGAAACTCACACCTGGCTGATAAAGGAGTCCACTTCAAAGAGCGCAGCCCCAAACGCAGATTCACTGGCATGAAATACACATGGCCTGATGTAGGAAGGCTCCTGGTCAAACAGATCCAGCTCCCGTACCGCCTTCCGGATATCTTCAATCGAATCCCCCATGGCGCTTCCGACATATCCGCCTATGATAATGTCGTAATCAAGCATCATGTGAATGTTGTGGATCACCAGGGCAAGGTTTTGCACATATTCCTTCCACCGCTGAGTCTCCGGTTCCCTGCCGGAGTGCAGATTCTGAAAGAAGGTCTCCAGTCTGCCATTTTCCAGCCCGGCAAGACGAAGCGCGTTGCAGTAGGGATCCACGCAGCCTGCTTTCCCACAATAACAGCGTTTTCCGCCCGGAACAAGTACGATGTGACCGACTTCCCCACAGCGGAAATGATCTCCTCTGAGAACCTTATTCTTGCCATAGAAGGCTCCGCCCACTGTATTGTTCAGAGACAGATAAAAGAAATGATCTCCCGGTGCGTGAAATCCCTCCGCAAAGGCTCCCGCGTTCGCATCATTTAAAAACCATGTTTTGTACGGAATGTATCCGGCGATCTTCTCCAGCGGGTAATCCTTCAGCTCCAGAACATGAGACCGGTCAATCCGGTTCGTTCTGAAATTGACAATCCCCGGAATGGAGAAGCCGACTCCCAGGATTCTTTCCTTTTCCACACGATTGTGTGCAACGAACCTTCGGAGCAGCTCCTGAAGTCTCTTATAATACGCTTCTTCATCCTGATAAGGGATATGGATCCGCTCCCAGGCCAGATTCGCGCCAACCAGGTTCGTGAGAACCATCACAATATGGTTTCTGGTAATATCTATGCCAATCGAATACCTGTAATCGGCTACGACATCGACTGTCTTGGCTTTTCTTCCACCGGTAGATTCCAGTTCGCCCGCGTCAAACAGCACACCCATTTCCTGAAGCTCCCTGGTATTCTGAAGAACCGTAGGAAGACTCATCTTAAGCGCATACGCAATCGCCGGATTCGAAGTCCGGCCGTTCCGGCATATATACCGGAAGATACGGTTACGGTTTTCCCGCCGAAGCGCTTTGTTGGTTCCTTTCTCCTGTGTCACGGGCTTTCCCGTCACATTATTCATGATTCTCACTGTCAAACTTCCCTATGTCATCAAAAAAGGATACACATACCTCAAACTCCCGCTCCTCACCCGGCGCAATGAACGGAAGCTGTCCGGACTCTCTGAGTCCCTTTCTTCCATCCAGGGTCGCGATCATCGGCTCCAGTCCGAGAACATAATCCTTTTCTCCCATCATCTTCCATTCCGTCAGATACGGAAGGGATGTGGAATCAAACTGAATCGCCAGTCCGACGCCCGCATCCTGGTTGAAGATCTTCGCGCAGGCTTTCTTTCCGCCAAACTCATGGTAGTAGCACTGCTCCTCAAAGTCCTTCACCGGCTTCAGCATCCTGTCCCAGGTTTCCAGATCCCTGGCAGCGTGCGCGGTTCTCGGTGTAACCTTTACAGAATTCACTCTGACGACCGACTTCTCGCTCAGAAGCGGATATCCCATGTTCATATGATAAAGGATCAGCATAGGTTCCTCATGCGAACCAAGATTCCTGACCTTGTCGTGGATCGTCAGACGGTTCCCGCCGACCGGGCAGGAGATCGTGCGCTCCAGCTCCATCTTGCGCCCAAAGATCTGCATATCCGGGACATGGGCATGGATCTCGATCCTTTCCTCATCGGAGACATACCAGATATGATCCGACGGCTGATTCCCGATCGTTCCATGCAGCGGCAGATCTTCTCCGCCGTCCTTCTGTGGAATGCCGATATTCGCCAGGCCGCAGGTTGTCAGAAAACCGCAGTTAAAGGTCTTCAGCCAGTGATCCCCCTGATCATCATAGTAAGCGGGACCTGCGTATCCCCCCACTCCCATATAGTTCAGGTTGACTCCCTTATAGGACAGTCTGGAGATATCCGCGCAGCGGTCAGCAGAGACCGTGAACTCTACGCCGCTTCCGTTCCTCACCTCAAGCAGGCGCATCCCGTCGCCTCTTCCGCCTGTCAGCCTGTGCTCCTCCACGCCGAAAAACTGGGTACTGTGACCATAATAGTTGCGATCAAACATTCTTTTCTCCTTCCGAACATCAGTGTTTCCAAAACTGTCAGCTGCCGGCTGCGCCAGCATCCTTTTCTCTGCCTGCAGGCAGGCCTCAGGGCTTTTGCCCCTTTCATCGCAGAATTCTGCCTCTTTCATCACAGAATCAGGAAGAACTTTATCAGGAACAAAACAGAGATCACATACGTCAGAACCGATACTTCCTTTGCCTTTCCTGAAATGACCTTGATGATCGTATATACGATCATTCCGATTCCGATGCCATGGCCGATGGAGCCGGAAACCGGCATCGCAATCAGCATCAGGGAGACAGGTCCCATCTGCGAGATATCGTTCCAGTCAATCTTCTGAAGTCCTGACAGCATCACGATTCCGACATAGATCAGGGCGGCGGAGGTTGCTGCCGGCGGGATCAGCGCGGCAATCGGCGCGATGAACGTGCAGCACAGAAACAGGATTCCTGCTGTGAGCGCCGTAAGGCCGGTACGTCCTCCCGCCTCAACGCCGGAGGCGGACTCCACGAAGGTCGTAACGGTCGGGGTTCCGGTCAGGGCTCCCGAAACGGTTCCGACCGCGTCAGAAAGAAGGGCCTCCTTCATCTTCGGCATATTTCCCTCATCATCGACCATCCCGGCGCGGCTCGCCGTACCCACCAGCGTTCCGATCGTATCGAACATGTCGATCATGCAGAAGGTAATGATGAGCGTGATCGCCGTAAAGACTCCGATACTGAAAAACCCCTTGAAATCGAAATGGAAGAGCGTGAGATCCACCATATCCTTCACAGGAGGGACAAAAGACGCTCCCTTCAGGGAACTGAACGGATTCGTCTTCAGAAAAACCGCCTCTCCTATCCAGAACAGAACCGAAGAGCCCAGCATGCCCCCCAGAACCGCTCCCCTGAATCCTCTGATACTCAGGAACAGAATGATAAACAGGCCGACAAACATGGTAATAACATTCAGAACCATATGGGTGTATCCGCTGCCCATCTGCTCCCGTCCAATCGATGGGGACAACGCTCCGAAGAAGTCTCTCATCACATAGAAGGGACCTCCGGTTTCAGAAAAGATCCCAGCATTCGATCCCAGTCCGATCTCCAGGAGCATCAGGCCGATCGCCGGGGAGATGCCAAGCCGGATCGGGAGCGGGATCGCCTGAACGATCTTCGCACGGATATTCAGAACCGACAGAATCAGGAACACGATTCCTTCGATCAGGATGATACACAATGCCGACTGGTAGGATTCAACATAGGTCATCCCCGAAATAGCCGCCATATTCGCGACAACCACAGCGAAAAAGCTGTTCAGTCCCATACCGGGAGCCATGACAAACGGCTTGTTCGCAAAAAAAGCCATCGTAATCGTTCCGATGGCCGAGGCGATGCAGGTTGCCATGAATACCGCATTCCACAGGTCAGCGCCTTCCGCCTTGTAGCCCGAAAGAATATTCGGATTCAGCGCAATGATATACGCCATGGTGATAAAAGTGGTCAGCCCCGCAAGAATCTCGGTTCTGATATTTGTCTGGTTTTCCTTCAGATGAAAAAATCGTTCCATACCATCTCCTCCCCTCAATTTCGATATCCTGTTTATACAGGTTGCTCTTATCATTCAGTATATCACAAAAGCACCGAAATCCAACCCCTGTCTTTCCAACCGGCACGATCCGTGTTAGAATAATCTGCATTGGAGGAAAACATTCTTATGGGTAAAAATAGATTGGCAATGCTCCTTGCGGCGGGGCTGGTCATCTCCTGTTGTGCAGCTCCGGCATGCGCTGAGGATGATGTCGTCGTATCTGATTCAGCGGATACTCCCGCAAAGGATTCTTCCGACAGCAGGGAGGAGGATGCTCTGGTCTCGCCGGACGGACTGTTCGAACTGATCGACGAGAAGCAGTCAAAGGAAGGCCAGACACTCGAGGATGTGCTTCCCGAGCCGCAGGTCGTCTCTGTTCCGGATGAACCTCCCTCCTCATCTCTTTCCGTCAGAACACTCAGTCCGTACCCGAGTCCGTTTGACGCACTCAGGGAATACGCGGATGAGTATGTGGAAGCCGACTTCAGGTTTTATTCCGATTCCCTCTTCTATACCTGTACAAAACACAAGGCCGGGAACGGCTCTTATTATCTGACACACGTCATCATCAAGGACGCGTCCCAGATCAATGGAGATGATTCCTTCGGAGATTTCGGCGGGGAAAGAGAAACGCCGCAGGACGCTGCCGTCCGGACAGGCGCTGAGATTCTGGTAAACGGCAGTTATTTTAAATACGAAACAGGCTATGCGACCGGCGGAGAGCTTCTGATCCGGAACAACGAGGTTGTTCATGGTCCCTATTCCGATGGCTATGAGATCTGCCTCAGACGTGATGGCACGCTTTTCTCTCCGGGGTACAACACGATCGATTCCGTGCTTGCGCAGGACGTCGTTTTTTCCTGGGGAACCTGCGAGGATCTCCTGATCAAAGACGGGCAGGAATGCGTCCTCACGGACTTTGACTGGAACGGTTTTTCCTATCCCCGTACCGCGGTCGGTATGGTGCGCCCGCTGGAGTACTACATCATCACAGCCGGCGGAGCGGATCATTCGGATGGCATAACGATCTACCAGGAGCAGAAGATCTTTCATAAGCTCGGCTGCCAGTATGCCCGCGGTCTGGACGGCGGCGGCAGCAGCGCGCTCGTGATCGGCGGCAGCTACATCAATGAGAATGGCGACCGGCTCGAAGACGGTTCGCTCGCACGCAGAGGCACCGCGGACTTCCTTCTGTTCTACAGCCAGCCGGACTGATTCCGATCCGGAAGATCCTTTCAGCCGTAGTACGGCCTTCCGCTGTACTACGGCTTTTATCTGTACTATGGCTTTTTGCTGTACTATGGCTTTTTGCTGCACTACGGCTTTCAGCTGTATTCCGGCATCCAGTCTCTGTGCGCCTCTATCATCTCGTCGCACATCGAAACGATATCATCAATGGACAGCTCCGCGCTGGTATGCGGATCCAGCATAACCGCCCGATAGATATCTTCTCTCTTCCGGGTGCGTGCCGCTTCCACCGTCATCAGCTGTACATTGATGTTGGTACGGTTTAATGCGGCGCACTGTTCCGGCAGATCCCCGATTACGGTGGGCTGTATTCCATTCCGGTCTGCCATGCACGGCACCTCCACGCAGGCACGCTGCGGAAGATTCGTGATCAGGCCCTTGTTCAGTACATTGCCCCCGATTTTAACGGGGTGTCCCGTCTCCATTGCCTCCATGATGTAACTGGCATATTCCCTGGATCTTTCATGCGTGAGCATCGGATTCTTTGTCAGTTCCTCCCTCCGGCTCTCCCACTCTTCGATCTGGCGGATACATCTGCGCGGATATTCATCCAGCGGAATGTTGAACCGCCCGATCAGCTCCGGATACCTCTGCTTGATGAAGTAGGGCGTGTATTCCGCATTGTGCTCGCTGGATTCCGTGATATAGTAGCCAAACCGGAGCATCAGTTCCAGCCGGACCATATCGCCATGACGTCCGGTCTTCCGGTAAAGATCATACTCTTCCTTCATCCGCTCTTCCCATTGTCCGGGCAGAGGTTCCCCGTTGGAGAGCATCGCCCGGCGCTCTTCCCAGGTTCCGATCTCCAGTTTTCCTTCATTATACAGTTTCGCCCTGCGCTTAATCTCAGGATAGAGGTCCTCTCCGTCCCGCGTACACTCCAGAAGCCAGGCCTGATGATTGATGCCGGCGATCTTCACCTGAACCCTGTCATCATACCCCATGCACAGTTCATTCAGCAGGGTCGGAGCGCATACCTGGACGCTGTGGCACAGACCGACCGTCCTGATGCTGCTCATGGTCAGCATGGCACCGGTCAGCATCGCCATGGGATTCGTATAATTGAGCAGCCACGCATCCGGACAAACCTCCTCCATATCCCGGGCAAAATCCAGCATGACCGGAATCGTACGGAGCGCTCGGAATACACCGCCCACCCCAAGGGTATCCGCTATGGTCTGGCGAAGGCCGTATTTTTTCGGAATCTCAAAGTCCGTTATCGTACAGGGATCATATCCTCCCACCTGAATGGCATTTACAACATAGTCCGCGCCCCTGAGCGCTTCTTTTCGCATCGAAACGCCAAGGTATTTCTCAATGACTGCCTTCGAGCCGTTGTTTCTGTTAATTGCTTCCAGCATCAGCGCGGATTCCTCCAGCCGGTTCCGGTCAATATCATAGAGAGCGATCCGGCTTTCTTCCAGAGCAGGGGTCATCATACAGTCTCCGAGAACATTCTTCGCGAATACGGTTGACCCCGCCCCCATAAATGTGATTTTAGGCATAACTGTCTCCTTCTGTATCCAAATGATCTGTCCCGGTCATATTCCTCACGCCTGTTCCGTGATACGGATATTTGTCAGAGCGCACTGATCGCCGGTAATGGCAACATAGATTCTGTCCACGTCGTCCTTAATCGTTGTTGTGCTGTAGATCGCGATCCCAAGGTTTTCCGTCTCTATCATCACACGGCTGCCCTCGCGGCGGATCGTGACCGCGCAGTCCATTCCCTGCTTATTCTTATCCTTCCAGGTATTCCAGCCCTCGAAGTCCCGGGTATGGTCGATATAGACAACGTTTTCGGCATGTGCATCGGATTCCCAGTTCTCCCCGTCCAGTCGAAGAAGCAGAAACTCCCTGTAGCCGGCTCCGTTCACATTGCCGTCTTCGGAGGTATACAGACTGATAAAAGGACAGTGCCATACGAGCCGCGCGGTCGGCAGGCTCTGCGTATGGAAATCGAGCACCAGCCGTTCCGAAACCGGAACCCCCATCGTCGTATCGGAACGCCATCCATCGATCTGTACATTCGGAATATCCCCCTGCGGGCACCCCCGGATATAGCTGATCTCTTCCGCTATGCGGGGAATATAATCATCATCCACGCTCATTTCATCATGATCCACTCTGATGTCGCTGATCGTACAGTGTTCGCCGGTAAGAGAGAGATAGGAAAAACGGGAACTGTCCGGGAGCGCGATGATGCATTCCATGCACCTTCTGCCCGATATGCGGACAAGCGCGTGATCCCTGACCCTTACGGCCTCGATCTCATAATGAACATAGCCCTTATTATCCGTATCCGCCGCTCCCGTATCCGCAGGCAATACCTTTGTCTCTGCTTTCCGGGCGCCGACGCACAGGATCCTTCCGTCCATCCTGACCTGGGCATACTCAAAGTAGAGCAGATCCTTTCTCTTCGCTTCATCCTCATGGACCCTGCCATCCAGCGCATCAAAAAGCACCAGCGCCGGCAGGCTTTCCTCTTTTGCAAAACCGGGATCCGGTTTGCTGTACAGCCGGATCCTGGTTTTCTGTGAATTGATCAGGATCCCGGTTGTACAATCATGGTAGATCTTTTCGCATTTGACATGGGTGGCGATTGAGTCATCCGCTCCTTCCTCCCGGTCCCGCATCGAGTATTCCATATCCAGATCAACCAGATGAATCATGATCTTTGCATATTTCGGATCAAATTGTGTGCCGATCCCTTTGACCAGTTCCTCACGCACCGTCTGCTGCGGGATCGGATCGCGATAACTGCGTTTTGATGTCATCGCATCATAGGAGTCGGCAACTGCTATGATCCGCGCGATCTCAGGAATATCCTCTCCCTTCAGGCCCGTCGGATAACCTCTGCCATCATAACGTTCATGATGATAATGCGCTCCGATGCTGAGATAGGGGGACTGCTGTATGCTGGAGAGGATCTGATTGCCGAAAACCGGATGAAGCTTGATCTGCGCAAACTCTTCATCCGTCAGACGGCCGGGCTTATTGATCACGGCGCTGGGGACACCGATCTTGCCGACATCGTGCAGAAGCGCGGCAAAGTATACTTTTTCGCACTCTTCTTCGCTCTTTCCCGCTTCCCGGGCAATCTTCGTAGAATACATGGCAACCCGGGCGGAATGGCCGTGCGTATAAGGATCTTTGGCATCGATCGCTGAAGCAAGCGCCTCTGCGGTCTGTTCAAACAGCGCATGTTCCTTTTTCTGCTGTTCCCTGTAGTGCTCGATCTCCTTCTCCCGTGCCTGCTCAACTTCCTTGTTCAGATCCCGCAGCACAAAAATATAGAGCATGGCTGCCAGCATAACAATGGTGATATTGTTCAGTGAGATACCGTACGCAAAGACCTGCAGAACAGCGGAGACAACGGAAAAGACGGAAAAAAGCATCATCGAAAAAGCGATGCCCGGGCTCAGCCGTCTGTAATACTGCGCAATAACGCTTCCCTGCAGAATCAGAACTGACAGGGGGATCACATAACAGATGATGAACCCCGGCGCACGCTGATACCGGTTCATCTCATCAAAGGTATAATAGAGTCCGGTAAACTGGGAGATGACAACCAGCACCATTCCGATCAGAAGCAGGATCCTCGAGATCTTAAGGCGCTTCGGAACCGCGGTAAGCCGCCCCTCATGCATCAGCAGGTCGATCAGGTACATGTTATAGCAGTAGATCACGGCCAGTGTCAGGAAGAATACAAGGAAATTGCTGATTCGCACCATCCACCAGCCCTTTGTACTCACATCGCCTCTGTAGAGGTAAGCACGCCGGTCCGCAATCAGCAAAAGCATGGCGCTGAGTTCAAGCAGCACCAGAATTCTCTTGCGTGCCTTGGACATGGTGCCTGTCATGTGCACAAACAATGCCATGACTCCGCACACTCCGCTCAGAACCATCATAAGATCCGCCTGATTCTGTAAGAAAAACTCCACGGTTATGTCCTCCTGTATTTCAAAAGCCATTCCACGATACGATATGATTAACCTGCCAAAAGTCGATTACGGATTGTTCCGCTCTTCACGCTGTAATCATTATAGTATTCCACATTCCGAATGACAATCTCCAGTAATACCAACAATTCGACTGTGTTTTGTCTGAGCAACCGAATTGCTGACTGTCCCGCTGCTGTTACATTGCCGCCGTTGTGTGGCGGCTCTTTTTTATTTATCTTTGTGCCATTTTCTTTTAAGCCGGCTTTATCTGCGGTAACGGATTGCGACCACAAGTCCGATTACCAGGGCGATCCAGCTTGCCAGCAGCAGGATGTAGACAGACCGGTCATAGGAAAGGACGGTGGTTACGTTTTCTTCGGATTCTGACTGAGCGGCTTCGAATTTCTGGCCGGGCTGAAACTGTGCATTTCCGTCCGCCTGCGGACCGCCCATCCCGCCGCCGGGATGTCCCATATTCTGCATGTTGTCGGGCATTCCGTTATTCTCCGTGTCTTCTGCAGCCTCGTCAGTGCTTCCTTCCGTCGTATCCTCGCCGGCAGGCGGCGTCATGTTCTGCGGTGCACCCACCTGTGCGCTGTCTGCAGTACTGCCGGTTGTACTGTCTTCAGCACTGTCAGCCGTGCCTTCTGTCGTATTCTCACCGGCAGGTGGCGTCATATTGTGCGTACTGCTCTGCATGCCGTCGGGCATGGCCCCGCCTGCCATCATGCCGCCGATTTCCCCAAGCGTTGTGACAGTCTGTTCCAGCGTGACGGACTCTTCTTCCTCGCCCATCAGGATCGTATAGGATTCTTCAAGGCTCATCTGCGGGCTGCTCAGGATCGCGCTGGAGAAGCTGCATGGAACTTCCCAGCTCAGGATCTCTTCCCCGTCTGTTGTTGCCACAGACAGCGCAGTACCAGCCTCCATACTTTCTGAAGTGTTGTACATCACTGAGCACTGTGTGGAGGTACTGCTGACGGATCCCACCATGGAGGAACCTCCGCAGGCTATGACAGTGCCGCCGCTGATCTCGATGATCCCGCCGTATTCCGAAGCGACATCGATCGCGTTGTTGGTACCGCCGCCTGTGAGACTGACAAGGACCGTTCCGCCGCTGATGAGGAGACTTCCGTTGGAGTCGATCCCGTCTGCGTCATTGCCGTTTTCATTGATGATGGTGATCGTACCGCCGCTGATGTGAATCCAGGAATCTTCAGAGGACGCCGTCCCAGACTGTTCTGATTCAGATGCGGCGCCTGCACCGAAACTGTCCTGGCTTCCGCCGCTTGCGTTGATACCGTCATCCGTGGAATAGATGGTAAGGTTTCCGCCGCTGATATCGACGGTAAGTGCTTCGATGCCTTCATAGCAGCTGTTGATAAGGATTTTTCCTCCTTCGATGGCCAGATTGCCGTTCGCGTGGAGGGCGTCTCCGCCTGCATTCACAGTTATGCTTCCGCTCTCAATGTAGAGATAGCCTTCTTCCTCTTCTTCATTTTCCACAAGGATACCGTCATCTTCGGCGGTCAGATCCAGGGCCGCATTGCACAGGCGGAAGCTGTCGTTGGCATGGATCGCGTCGGACGGCGCGTCGATCGTGATGGTGCCGCCGGTGATCACAAGGTCGTCATTGGCTTTGATGCCGTGTTTATAACCTGCTTCGATCGTCAGAGATCCGGTGCCGTTGATGGTCAGATCGTCATGGGCGAAGATCACGCCGTAGGTTCCGTCTTCCAGAGCCTCCTCTGACAGCTCGGATCCGCCGGTCAGTGTGTTCGTTGTACCGTCTGCCAGTGTCAGGAATACCTTGTCCGCCTCGTCCACCCGCAGGCAGGCGTTGTCGCTGCAGGATATGGTTACGTCCTGAAACAGGATCCATACCTTCGAGTTGGCGTTGGCATTGACGGAGATATAGCCGTCATCCAGCATTCCGGATACGACGTAGGTTCCGGAGTTCGAGATCACGACATTTCCATCGTATTCGTAGGCGTTGCTGCCGCTGATGGAGACGGAGTCACCCTCCAGCGTGATGAGCGTCGCTGAGGAAGTGTCCCAGTCCGCCGCCAGGTCATTGTCTGTAAAATAAGTACTGTCCGAATGACTCTCACTGTCTGCGTCGACGACCAGTCCGACTCCCAGCGCCTGTCCGTTCATAAACAGGATGGTAAGGAGAACGGCAGCCAGTGTGACCGCGACGCAGATACTGTTAATGTGTTTGCCTGTTGACATGAAGATCACCTCTTATCCCATGTATTCGCCGTTGTAGCTGACCAGGACCACGCTCTTGACGCCGTCCAGAGCACTCATTGCGTTGATGAAGTCCGTATTGTCACTCTTCAGGCGCACATCCAGATTCAGTTCCACCAGCCCCTGCTGTGCTGTCTTGCTCTTGACCGCGCAGCGGAGGGTATGAGCTTTCAGGAATTCAACCGCAGCTTCTTCCGAAGGGTGATCCTTGCACTGCAGCACAACGATGAACGGGTTGGAGTGTTCCTTGTGATTGGCAAAGACCAGAATGATCAGGCCGATGATCACACTGCCGAAGACCGCCAGCGGGATCATGCCTGCCGCAAGGACGATGCCGACTGCGATCGACCAGAACAGGAATGCAATATCCAGAGGTTCTTTGATCGCTGCACGGAAACGGACGATGGAGAGAGCACCGACCATACCCAGGGACAACACTACATTCGATGTGACTGCGAGGATGACCAGTGTGGTGATCATGGACAGGGCGACCAGCGTCACTCCGAAACTGGAAGAATACATGACACCTGCATAGGTCTTCTTATAGATCAGAAAGATAAACAGGCCGAGCGCGAAGGCCAGAACCATGGCCAGCGCCATGTCAAATACACTGACGGCAGTTACATTTTCCAGAAAACCGGATTTGAAGATATCGGAAAAACTCATGAGAAACCTCCTGATAATGAAAATGGGTGCCGGGCAGCACTTGCAGGCTCCCGGGATTGTGTTTCATTATGTTGTAAGAAAACTTGCGCAAAGCCTCGCGCCGGTTCAGTCATAGATCCGGCAGGCTGCGTATTTGGAAAAGGCAGTGGACTGCCGGCCGCTTTCCTGCAGCAGGCAGCGGATCACGGATGGAAGATAGGCATCCCACTTGACTTCCATCAGCACCACAGGCGCTCCCGCGGGAATGGTGACACAGTCCGGGTTCAGGAAATCCGTACACATCAGACCGGTCCGGATATTGTAGTCGAAGGTCACGCGGACGTTCCCTGGCCGGTAGATAAACGGCTCCCGGGTATAATCTACGATTGTCTTCGGCCGCAGCTGCTGGCTGTGCATCTTGACATACAGCTCTTCCAGAAGAGGCCTGCCCGGGTCCAGCATCCAGTCCGTTTCTCCGTCCACGATCTTCTGTGCTTCATCTGCGCTCAGGCGCACGCTGTATTTTGTGCCGAGACTGTTGTGTTTGCTCTTTTTCTCCAGATGAATAAAGGACGTATCACCGTTGTAATAACGGATCCTGAATTTCTCCCGCTGGTTGACACCGTCGATCTTTTCCCGGAGCGCTTTGTCCTGCGGGGAGTCGAAGTACAGGCTCCGGATCAAGTATTTTCCTCCGACCGCATGCGCGTCCGGCTCCATGACGGTCCGAAGGCGCTGCCGGATCGACAGCAGATCACTTCTGCTGAGGAAATGTTTCACCTCGTTCCGCCAGGACACATCTGTCTGAGACATCATTTTGTATATTCTCCTTTCCAGGCTGCAGTGCATTGCTGTTTACGCATCCTATTCCACGAAGATTAGACAGACATTAGTTTCCGGGCGGGAATCTGTGAAAAGAAGGTGAATTCATAGAATAGAGAGAAGCTTCATGCACGCTCTCACTCTTTTTTTTCTTCACGCTCTATATTACTTTGATTTCCGTGTGTAATGTGCGTAATGTGTAACACCGCAGGAGCGTTCAGGCAAAAGAAAACGACCAAGGAAGAAAAAATGCATTTTTCTTTCCTTAGCCGTAGTTCTTCATCTTATTCGCAGGCAGGTGAAACCTGAGGCTTCCCGCTTCCCTGACAGCAGGCATTCAGCCGCCTGCGTGGGCTTCAACCCCTCAGCCCTGAATCAACCCGCAGACGGAAAAGGTCATCCCAGATTCACACAAAAAGGGCGTAGTTATCCTGCCTGCCTGAGCGTAGCGTTACGGAACATGCCTATCAACCTCCTTGAACAATTTTAAAACAAATTTTTCTGTGTTCATCATCACAGAACTGCACGCTGCTTATCGCGTTTTCTTCCCCACAAGTCCTGCATAGGTACTGCGCTGTGACTGAGGGATACTCAGCAAATCCATAGCTTGTTCAGCCGTATACTTCAGCTTCGTCATAATATCGTTGATGTGGGTCACAGTAGTCTGCTGTCTTTCGGCATCAACTCGTTCATCCACTCTATCCTTCACAATCTCCATCAATACGTCTTCCATCATCGGATTCCTCCTTATCGCTTCGATAAATTGTGGATTCTTCTCTATTACCAGCTGAAGCAGTACTCTGTAATGCTCCCTGACGGCATCATCCTTTTCCTGCCCGACTCCTTCGATAATTCGTTTGACATCTGCTTCATCGACTTTATCTGTCAGTGCACGGTACGCTGCATATTCATCTCCCTTCAGCTCACCTGTGATAATGATCTGGAAAGGAAGATTTGTGTACCCTTTCACATGATAAATCCCCGGTGTCCCATCCCTGACGAGCGTGCCTTCCTTTTCCATCTCTTCGAACATTTCAAGATTCTTCACAGCCCGGAAAATGGAAACGGTCACCTGTTCAGCCGGACGCTCACCTTCATGTTCAGCTATCCCAATATAGAGGTTGGCATAACCACAAACCTTACGAAGTACCCGCTCGTTCAGTGAATCATGCGGATTCTTGTATTCGAGAATATTGATCTTTCGGAAAATCCTGAAAACAGCCTTTTCCCAGTCAACCTCTTCATCTTCCACCAGAATCACAAAGTCCGTCCTTGGCGGAACTTCCCCGATTTCCTCTTCTGTGCGGATATGTACACGGTCAGCATATTTGTGCGTTTCAATCCGAAGTAACGCTTCAAATCCCGCATGCCAGTCACTGCGTGGTACAGCGCGGAGTTTCTTCAGTTCTGCCAGATGGTATTCAATCTGTTCCTTCCGCTCCTGCTCCGTCAGTTCTTTGGTTTCATCCGTCATCGGCTGTCCTCCCGTCGTCCGACTCTCAATGTCTACCTATATTTTCCCATTATTTCCGAGGCAAATCAAGACATTGTTCCGGGAATCCGTCATCCCCATCTCCCCGGATTCCACATATGAAAGTCCATCCTGACCAGCCCCCGCCCGACATGTTGAGCATGAAAGGGGGCTTGAAGCGATATGAACAGCAGCATCAACAAGAGACTCAGGGGGCAATTCTTCACCGTCGTCAATCCATTCCTGAACGACGTCTTCATGGAATGGTGGAATCAGATACCGAAAAACAGCAGGAATCGAGTGCTCGAACCCTTTGCAGGAGCGAACAACATCGTTGAAATGATTGGAAGCAGGCATAAAGACCGCATGGGAATGCTTTGACATCGAACCAGCATCGGAGAACAGAGCACCCGAGTTCACCATCAGACAGCGGGACACTCTGGAGGACTTTCCCTCAGGCTGCAGGGTTGCAGTCACAAATCCTCCCTATCTTGCAAGGAATTCTGCGGCAAGACGGAAGATGGAATACAGATACCCGGAGTTCGATGACCTGTACAAAAAATGCCTCGATGTCATGCTTTCGCATCTCGACTACGTTGCGGCAGTAATCCCAGAGAGCTTCATCACCGCGGGGCTGTTCCACAACAGGCTTCATTCCGTGATATCTCTTCCGTGCAGGATGTTCGACGATACTGACTGTCCAGTCTGCCTCGCCCTGTTCTCACCAGAGAACGGAAGCGATGATTTCTCCCTGTTCATCAAGGAAAGAAGAGTCGGGTCTTACAAGGAACTGATGGAGGAATGCGAAGAAATCCTGCACGCGAATACGGTCATTAACTGGAAGATGAACGACAGGAACGGAGCAATCGGTCTGTGCTGCATCGATAACACGCTCGGGAGCGACGGCATCCGCTTCACGGACTCTTTCGACCAATGGGAGATTTCTTCAGCGTGCAGGTCTTACACCGTCATTTCCGGACTTCCCGATGATGTGGAAAAGTCTGAGGTCATTACCTCGGCGAACGAGATTCTCCGCAGATACAGGGAAGTCTCGTCAGACGTGTTCATGACCTCGTTCAAGGGTCTGCGAAAAGACGGAGCATACCGCAGAAGACTCGACTTCAGGACTGCGAAAAGAATACTCTCAAGGGCTGTTGAAGATGTCCACAGAAGCAACACATAAGGTTTCCTGACATCCTGCACTCCTTGTGTAGTGTTCCGCCTCGATTCCGCGTTCTTCCCTTTCAGGCAGACAACTCTCCACCGCAGACTGGAAGCCGTTTCAGGACATAATAAAAGGAAGCCTAATGGCTTCCTTTTATTTCAATTCTCTTCCAAAATGGTTCTCAACGCCCTTGTCTGCTCCGACATTCATTCGAGGTATTCCACAGTTTCAGGCTTGTTCCCCTGCTTGCATCTGATTCCATCACAGCAACGCCTTCCCGCATCGCATTCAGGAACAGTCTGGAAATCACCTGTTCTCTTCGAGACATGACAGCGAGCAATAAATCCCGCTGCCATACTCTGTCCGTCTTCGGAGGAGAGAACCTGAATCACCGCTCAGGAAACGAGTCTGACTCCCGCCCGGAGCTCTTCTCTCTTCTCTTTCGGAAATGGAAGTACACACACCAGATTCATTCCACGCCTTTTCAACCTGTCGATGGCACCTTTGATCGCGCCTGACGGGAGCTCTTCTTGCTCCTCGGCGAAGTAGGTAATCCAATCGATCGGCATTGTTGCCCAGCTTTCACCAAGGTAGAGACCAGCTTTCCGATCCCCGGAAG
>CAJOQO010000091.1 GCA_905236545.1 uncultured Lachnospiraceae bacterium | reverse complement strand
GTTACCTTTGGCTTCAAAGCCGGCACCAAGGATCTTGTGCTGGCGACTCATTACGATGTGGATACTACGGTCGAAGGGCTGAGGGCAGTTACCCTGACCAAGGCCGGCGCGGATGAGGTCCGGCTGGCTGCGGGCAGCCTGTCGCTGATCGGCGAGACGGCTCCGGATGGTTACTCGATCGTCGGCAACACGACGGATGGGGACTATGTGACGGCTGTGGCGGATGGAGGATCCTATATCATACCGCTCGAGGTCGTGAATCCGGAGGTGAAGGGCACCTTTATCGTAACCAAGCTGACGCGTGTGCTGGTTGACAATAAGCTGAAGAGCTTCTATGTTCCGGAGAAGACCGGGCGCTCCTACTATGTTGCGGCATTCTCTGACAAGAAGCTGAAGAAGATCGTCGGCAAGGCGCAGAGGATGGATGTACAGTACAGTACGGCTACTTCTGATAAGACGGGTTCCTCCTACCGTACGGCGAAGCTGTCCGGACTGATCCAGGGGAAGACCTACTATCTGGCAGAGACAGACAAGGATGGTACCCCGATCACGCCGGAGGGAGTTACACATATTCGTTTTTCGGCGGATGGAAAGACCTACAAGAACGGCAATGGATCCTCGTTCAAGCTGACGACTGCCCGGCAGGCGATCGCTCTTCAGAATGTCTATTCGGTAGCGGGTCTGACGGACGGAACCTTCCAGATCAAGCTGAATGTTGTTGACGATGAGAATAAGCCGCTGGCATCTGCCCTGACGGCGGAGTTTAAGGTGGCGGGCGGTGACGGCACCAGACTGAAGAACCTGAAGACGATCCAGCTGTCGAATGAGAATACGAAGACGCTGTCCGGAATCTCCTACAGATGGAGCGGCAACAGCATCAAGATCACCGCTTCGATGCAGACGCTTCAGGATGCGTCCGGTCAGAGCGTGATGACCGGCTACAGTCTTGTAGACCCGAAGACCTTTAAGGAGCTTGCGCGCGGTACCGCGATTCCGAGATATATCGGAACACAGGTTACCGTTCACTCCGGCGATGACAATGCACAGACGCTGGAGTTTACGCTGAAGAAGCAGAAGACTGAGAAGGAGATTGCCGAGCTCAAGCTGACGAAGGCAGTTACGTACAAGCAGACACCGATCCGTGTCAACGGAACCTACTATATCGGAATCTTTGAGGATGCGAACCATACTAAGATTCTGTATAAGAAGGCGATGTCACTGGCCAATGCGAGCTCCATGACGAGTACGCTGAAGATCAATCTGTACAAGCTGCCCGCGCCGCATTCGATTACGCTGTACTTTGCCGAGACGGACAAGAACGGCAAGGTCGTAGAGAGCGGCAAGAAGACCGGATATGATATCTCGCTGAACAAGACATCGGTTACGCTTTCTCCGGCGAACGCGGATGAGAGCGTGATCGTGACCAATAATGTCCGACAGGGCAGTGTCGCGGCTCAAAAGCTGACGGATCCGACCAGCGGATTCGCGGGTGACAGGAGCGCGCTGGCCGAGGCGCAGGCGCTTACGAACAATGAGACGGTGAAGAGCAAACCGACCGGCGACGATACGCCGTTTGAGCCGTTTGCCCTTGCGACCGGAATCTCCGCGGGAATGATCTTCGTGCTTCTGGCGCTGCTGGCGGCGAGGAAACGGCTGAAGAAGCCGCGCTGACAACGGAAAGCGGAGGAAGAGATCCGGAACAAAGCGTGATGCGGATCAAAGCACCGCACTGGCTCCGGGCCGGAAGGCGGGACAGACTGATCCGAAGGAAAAATGACAGACAGAGAGCGGGGAGACTGGATAACAGTCTCTCCGTTTTTCGGCTTGCGCGCCATGGGCATGCGCGAACGGGGAAAGACCGGGTACGAGATGGGGGGACAGGCAGATGAAGATACAGATTCTGGAACTGATCGAAGGTTCTAAGCGGGCGGAAGGGCTGACCGTCATCATCGACGTATTCCGCGCATTTACTACAGAATGCTACTGCTTCGCGGGAGGAGCGGCGCAATGCTACCCGATCGGAAGCATGGAGGATGCATTTGCGCTGAAAAAGCTGCATCCGGACTGGGTGCTGCTGGGGGAGAGGGGCGGCGCGAAGGTTGAGGGATGCGACCTTGGCAATTCCCCCTGGGACGCGGTGAACTATGACTTTCGCGGGAAGACGATGATTCATTCCACAAGCGCGGGTACGCAGGGGATCGTCAATGCTTCGAGGGCCCGTGCGACGCAGATTGTGACGGGGAGCCTGGTGAACGCGGGGGCGGTCTGCGACTATATCCGCGCACAGGATCCGGAGGTGGTTTCTCTGATCGCGATGGGGAAGGCCGGCATGGAGCGTGTGCCGGAGGATCTGCTTGCGGCGCGCTATATGAGAGCTCTGCTTCAGGGGGATGCTTCTTTTGATCTGGAGGGCGAGATCGCGTATCTGAAGGATCATGGCGGAGAACAGTTCTTTGACCCGGCGCTTGCGCATATCTTTCCGAGGGAGGATTATCCTCTGTGTGTCGCCGCGAACCGGTTTGACTTTGTGCTTCGCGTTGAGCGGGAAGCGGACCGGCTGGTGATCCGGAAGGTGTAGCAACGTTACTGGTCGGGGTGCGACCTGTAACGTGGCAACAAGCCTATCTGTGAGGTCGGTAAATGTTCGTTGACACGTGTTATGGATGGAGATAAGATAGGCTCTGATCGCAGAAGAGGAAATGACAGAAGGAGCATAGAAGTAGGGAAACAGCAGCCTGTGTGAAGTGCCGGGCCGGCACCGGGTTAAGGCGGTGCCGCCGGAGGAAGGCTGCGGAATGGGAGAGGGTTTATGAAGAGAATAGTTACGATTCAGGATATTTCTTGTGTGGGAAAGTGCTCGCTGACGGTTGCACTGCCGATTATCTCGGCGATGGGCGTGGAAACGGCGATCCTGCCGACGGCTGTGCTTTCGACGCACACGATGTTCAGCGGTTTTACCGTTAAGGACCTGACGGATCAGATTGTCCCGATCACGGAGCATTGGAAAAAAGAGAAGTTTGCGTTTGACGCGATCTATACGGGCTACCTCGGGTCATTTGAGCAGATCGAGATCGTATCGAAGCTTTTCGATGATTTTAAGACGGATTCGAATCTGATCGTCGTGGATCCGGTGATGGCGGATAACGGAAAGCTGTATCCGGCATTTGACGAGGCGTACGCGCGGGAGAATACGAAGCTGTGCGGGAAGGCGGATCTGATCGTGCCGAATCTCACGGAGGCTTCCTTCATGACGGGACTTCCTTATAAGACGCAGTATGACCGCAGGTATATCACGGATATGCTGGATGCGCTTGCACAGCTCGGCCCCAGATACGTGGCGCTGACCGGCGTGTCATTTGAAGAAGGAAAGATCGGCGTCATGGGACTGAACACGGAGACGAAGGAATACTTCGAGTATTATACGGATCGTGTGCCTGTGAGCTATCACGGAACGGGCGATATCTTCTCATCGGTTGTGGTCGGCGCGCTGACCAGGGGGAAGAGCCTGGAGGAGGCATTCCGGATCGCGTGCGATTATACGAAGGAGACGATCGAGCTTACGTTCCGGGAAAAGGGAGCGGATCTGTATGGCGTGGACTTTGAGGCGACGCTGCCGAAGCTGGTGCAGAGGATGGCGTGACCGGAAGAACGCGCAGGTTACGGGGTGTGACCTGTAACGCAGGCAGAGGCAGATGCAGGCGGGATCAGATGGGAAGCTTCATCTTGCGCAGGCTCCTAAAAGACGCTATAATTTCCTTTAGTGGCCGGCTGTGCCGGCAATACTGCCGCGGAGGGCTTTAGAAGCGGTTCGTTTCTGTAGAATGTAGTAAAACAGGGTTTTAAGAAAGGAAGGAAACGATATGTCATTAGTTACCACGACTGAGATGTTCAAGAAGGCATACGAAGGCGGCTATGCAATCGGCGCTTT